>JBAXBR010000004.1:0-48467 GCA_037141855.1 Actinomycetota bacterium
GTCCATAGTTGCGCTCATTGCACTTGCAGTAATCGTGGTCTGGTACCGAAAGCTGCTGTTTTCCACGTTTGATCCAGATGTTGCACAAGTATCTGGGGTCAACGTTTCGGTCGTCGAAATGGTGTTGTTGTCGCTGCTTTCACTCACCATTTTGGTCACCATGCGCGTGATCGGAACATTGCTTATTTCAGCACTCCTCGTTATTCCTGCCGCTGCGGCACGTATGACGACAAACAGCTTTTCCAAACTGCTCTGGATTTCACCGCTCATTGGTGCTGTCACATGTTTTGTTGGCATGAACTTGAGTTACCACCTCGATACATCAGCAAGTGCAACCATCATTTTGCTTGACGCTCTGATTTTTATTGTGGTGTACACCATTGCTGGAACTCGTAACCGCATGAAGATGGCATCGCTCGGACACGTTTAAACCTTTAGATTGAGAGTGTGAAACGCACTGCACTCTTTGCATGCACTCTGCTGGTTTCGGCATGTGGAACAGCTCCAACAAGCAGTAGCTCTTTACCTCCACGCCATGAAGCGACCATCACCATGGCATTTGCCGGCGATGTGCTCGTTCATAGCCCGTTAGTTGCGCAGGCACAACGCAATGCTCTCGCTGAAGGCAAGCAAAACACGTATGACTTTGCGCCAATGTTTGTCGACATTGCGCCGATTGTTTCTGCCGCAGATTTGGCAATCTGTCATTTAGAAACGCCAATCGCACCAACAGGTGAACCACTTTCCACGTTTCCAAAGTTCGGCGTTCCGCCAGAAATAACCAAGGCAATTGCAAGCGCGGGTTTCGATCGCTGCAGTACGGCAAGCAATCACGCCTACGACCGCGGCTCCCCCGGCATTGACGCAACGGTAAACGCTTTACTTGACAGCGGAGTTGGCCAATCTGGCATGGCTCGTAGTCCAGAGGAAATTGCGCCACACATTTTTGATGTTAAGGGAATTGCAATTTGTCATCTGAGTTACACATTCAGCTTTAACGGTCTCCAACTTCCCATCGACCAGCAATGGCGATCTTCGATGATTGATACATCACGAATTTTGCGCGATGCTCACACCGCTCGCACGATGGGTGCGGAGGCAGTCATCGTCAGTATGCACTGGGGCAACGAAATGTCTAACCAACTCAACTCGCAACAAATAACCGTTGCCAATGAATTAACAAAATCTGGCGATATTGACTTAATTATTGGTCACCACGCCCATGTGGTTCAGCCGATTGAAAAGGTGAATGGCATATGGGTCATTTTCGGAATGGGCAATGTGCTGTCAAATTTGCCAACCGACGAACGTTGGCCCGCAAGCAGCCAAGATGCCGGAATTTTCACCACCACGTTGCGCCGATCGGCCGATGGATCAATTTCGTTTGATACTCCAGTTGTGCACCCAACGTGGGTTGACAAACAACACGGCTGGATCATTCGTGACATCAACAAGTCACGAACTAATTCCAACACCTCCGGTGTAAACGCACAAGAACTCGAGTTGTCACTGGGGAGGACAACTCGAGTTCTCGGCGACTTCATCGCTCATCAATAAGCGATGTCGACATTGCTATTTGTGCGAACCAACAAAATCTGGGTACGCAAGCACACCCATTTCTGGAAGGTCAAGGCCTTCCGCTTCATCTTCTGCACTTGAACGAATTCCACCCTTGGTGAACTTGTTCTGAATTTTGAAGAACCCGTACGACATAACTCCGCACACCACAATGATGACTGCAGCACCAAGTGCCTGTGCACCGAGTTGACCCCAATCGCCCTTAATGATCCCCTTGATTCCTTCGCTTGCTGATCCATTCCAGCCTGCGCCGTAGGAACCGTTAGCAAATATGCCCACGCAGAGCACACCGAATATTCCGCCGACACCATGTACGGAAATTGCTCCGACTGGATCGTCAATGCCCTTGCGCTCAAAGAAATACACCGACTCAATAATGAGCACTGCCGAAATCACTCCGATTACCGCCGCAGCCCACGGTGCAATAAAGGCACATGGTGCGGTGATTGCAACGAGACCAGCGAGCATTCCGTTCACCATCATGCCCGGATCTGGTTTTCCAGTTTTACGAGTGATGTACAACATTGCAGCAATTGACCCGAACGCCGCAGCGATTGCAGTGTTCGTTGCTGCGACCGCAAACTGAACGTCGGTAGCCGCAAACGTGCTAGCCGCATTAAATCCAAACCAACCGAACAACAAAATGAATGTTCCAAGCATGGCCATGGGAATATGGTGTCCAGCAATAGTGCGTGGCTTTCCATCTGCGCCGTACTTACCAAGACGAGGACCAAGTACGAGTGCGCCAGTAAATGCGGCAACGCCACCAACGGCGTGCACAACACCCGAGCCTGCGAAGTCGACATAACCGGCTCCAAGAGACATTGAGCTCCAGGTCTTAGCCAACCAACCGCCGCCCCATGTCCACGCTGCAATTACTGGGTAATAAATCGAACCACAGAAAAAGCCCCACATTACAAAGCTGCTCCACTTCCAACGCTCGGCCATTGAGCCGGTTGGAATCGTTGCAGTGGTGTCCATAAACGCCACCATGTACAAAAAGAAGCCAACTGCTGCGGGAGTAATTCCTCCGCCAGAAAGAGCCCAACCGCCCTTCCACAGAAACACCCAGTCACCACTGCCAAGCAGTGCGCTACCAACAGGTGCATCCATTCCGAAAGCGGAATAACTAAATCCACCGAATGACAATGCAAAACCAACCAAATAGAAACCAATAAACCCCAAACCGAAAATGGCGAAATTAGTACTCACTACGTGCGCAGCGTTTTTTGCCTGAGTGAATCCAGTTTCAACAAGTGCAAAACCAGCCTGCATAAATACCACAAGGGCTGCACCGATCACCACCCATAACAGACTTACCTGCTGACCTAGAACGGTTACCGGATCGGCAACGTCGACAAGAAATTTCATAACGCTCTCCTTCTTCATAGGTTGAATGAAATGTCAGGGGCGACGTTGCAACCCAACGAGTGAGAAACTAGAAGACTCATGTTTCTGGATTGTCTACGAAATGTTTCAGAAGCGTTATTCTTTGACTCGTCATGGCCACAAAACCTGCGAAAGCGAAACATCCTGTTAACAAACTGGAACTTCCGCCGCTGGTTGCACAGCGCATTACGTGCGCACTCTCAAAATGGGCTGGGGAAATCGGTCGTTGTCACTGGTGTAACGAAGTAATTACTGGCAAGCGCAGGCGCACATGGTGTTCGGACGCGTGCGGTCGAGCCTGGCAACGCGAACATATTTGGAGATTCGCACGTTCGGCAGCAAAACGTCGTGCCAAATATCGCTGCACAAAAACTGGTTGCACTGCCGAACGCAGAGACTGCGAAGTAAACCACATTCGCCCACTCAATGGAATTGGATACGGACCAGGGTGTCAACATCACTCACGACCCGACGCTCTTGGAGAAGGCGGACTTGAAGTGTTATGCCACGCGCACCACGCAGAAATTACGGCCGCGCAAGCCACCGCGCGCGCAGTTGCCAGGCGAGTTGTAAAAGAGTCGCTACAAGCAACAGAGCAATAGCAACATAAGCGGTTACTGGTAGCCCATGACCAGCGGAGAGCACATAGACATCTGGCGCTAAATACATCAAGCCAGCAACCACTCCCCACTTCATCGCTTCGTTTCGCTTGCGATCAATAATTGCCAGCACAAAACGCGCGGAGCTCGAGCCATAAATTGCGGCAGATACCAGTTCAATAATTGCAAAAACAAGAGTGTTGATTCCGTAGCTGCTCAGCCAAAACTGCACTGCGGCAATGCGTGCAAGCGACCATGCCATTACCGCTATTAGCCATATGCGTGACAACAAACGTCTTCGTCGCGACTCAGCCATGAACTGCGAACACTACAATGCGTTCAATGAAAAAACTCAGCGAACGAGCCGCGGAAAATCGCGTTGACTTAACGATTCACGCTCTCACCGTCACAGGAATCCTTGCTGGTATGGCTTCTCTTATAGGCGTGCTCAATTCCGAGCCAATACGAGCAATTGTTTGGATGATGTTGGCGGTTGTTATTGATGGAATTGACGGACCGATTGCACGACGTTGGATGACAGAATTGGAAGTACCAAGGTTTGATGGCTACACACTCGACCTTGTCATCGATTACGTCACGTGCGTTTTGGTGCCGTGTGCGTTTATGTGGCAGTTCAATGTGGTGAATCACGGAATCATCGGTCAGTTCACCATTGCTGGCGTGCTCGGATCTGCTGCGCTGTGGTTTAGTCAAACAAATATGGAAACTGAAGATCACTGGTTTAAGGGATTCCCCGCTGCATGGAACTTAGTTATTCCAACCTTGTGGCTTCTTGGTCAACGACCTGAGTTCAATATTTTGGTATGCGTTGGTCTTTCCCTTCTTACGTTGAGCGAAGTCCAATTTCCACACACCATCCGCGTCGGACGCTTTCGCTACGCGAATGTGGCTGTAACGATTGTGTGGATGACTTCACTCATCGTGTTGTCCTTCCATGCTGATCAAGTAAATAACGCCGAACGACTTCTACTTCTGGTTGCCCCTGTGACCATTGGAACCATGGTGATGGTGCATGAGCTTGAAACAAAACGAGCAACCGCAAAGCAAACTACGCTCTAGCTAATGGCGTTTCGAGATGGCGACGGTTGGGTGATGTGTTCGTGTGGGCACCGCCATTGGGGTCTTCACGGAGCTGCAGGATTACTCCTAGTTCGCCGCGACTTAGACGAACCTCGTGTCTTGCTACAACTACGGGCAGCTTGGACACATGGTGGAGGCACATGGGCACTTCCTGGTGGAGCGCTTGATAGCCATGAAGATTCTGTCAGTGCAGCAGCACGCGAAGCCGAAGAGGAAGCCGGAATCAGCGCAACCGACATTACGGTTCACGATATTTTTAGCGATGATCACGGCCCATGGCGTTACGACACCGTTATCGCCCACACAACAAGCGACGCAGGGGCCTATGCGGCCAACGCAGAATCCGAAGACTTGCGCTGGGTACTCATCGAGGAAGTAAGCCAGTATCAATTGCACAAGGGATTAGAGGCTGCCTGGCCCGATCTTCGGTTACGTGTGCTCGCCACGCTTTCTGCATAGACGCTCCTGACGTACTTATATCGTCCAGCGACTACTCGTTAGGCTCTGATATATGACAATCGATCCAACCACCACCCCTGGCTACATCAACGACCGCAAGCACGTCTTTCACTCATGGTCAGCGCAGGGAACGCTTAACCCTGTCGAGATCGTCAGCGGAAAAGGTTCGTACTTCACCGACGCTTCGGGCAAAAAATATCTTGACTTCTCAAGCCAGCTGGTCAACCTCAATATCGGACATCAACATCCAAAGTTGATTGCAGCAATTCAAGAACAAGCTGCGCGCTTATGCACGATTGCGCCTGCATTTGCAAACGACGCACGTAGCGAAGCTGCTCGCTTGATCACCGAACTTGCACCTGGTGATTTGAACATGGTGTTCTTCACTAACGGTGGAGCCGAAGCAGCAGAAAACGCAGTGCGCATGAGCAAACTGCACACTGGTCGACACAAGATTTTGACTATGTACCGTTCGTACCACGGTTCTACTGCCGGTGCGATTGCGCTTACTGGTGACCCACGCCGTTGGCCAAACGAAACCGGCGCTTCTGGCGCGGTGAAGTTTTGGGGACCATACGCCTACCGCTCGTCGTTCCACGCAGCAAATGAAGAACAAGAGTGTCAGCGAGCCTTGCAGCACCTTGAAGAAGTGCTCATGGTGGAAGGCCCACAAACAGTGGCCATGATCGGTCTTGAATCAGTTGTTGGTACAAACGGAATCTTAGTTCCACCAGCTGGTTACTTGAAGGGCGTGCGCGAATTGTGCGATCGCTACGGCATTGTGATGATGTGCGACGAAGTAATGGCCGGATTTGGTCGTTGCGGCGAATGGTTCGCAGTAAATCATTGGGGCGTTACCCCCGACCTCATTTGCTTCGCCAAGGGAGTGAACTCGGGATATGTTCCACTCGGTGGCGTAATCATTAGCCAAAAGATTGCCGACACATTTAAAGACCGTGTGTACCCAGGTGGTTTGACCTATAGCGGTCACCCACTTGCTTGCGCTGCTGCAGTCGCTTCAATCAACATCTTCAAAGAAGAAAAGATTGTCGAAAATGCACGCATGCTTGGCGAAACCGTCATTGGACCAGAACTTGAAAAACTGAAGGCAAAACACCCATCGATTGGCGATGTTCGCGGACTTGGCGTGTTCTGGGCAATCGAACTAGTGCGTAACCGCGAAACCCGCAAGCCACTAGTTCCGTTTAATGCTGGTGGAGCAGATGCCAAGCCAATGCTTGACTTCGCTGCTGAGTGCAAGAAGCGTGGCCTGTGGCCATTCGTGCACTTCAACCGCACACACGTAGTGCCACCGTGCAACGCAACACCCGATGAAGTTCGCGAAGGCATTGCAATCATCGACGAAGCGTTGACGATTGCTGACTCGTATTACGAAGGCTGATCGTTAGCGAGTTACAGCTGAGCTGTAACTCGAACTGAACCAACTACGTTGCCGTGACCCATGATGGGTGACTCAAACGCGCGTTGATCAACATTGCTCGTATCAATACCCAATGCATGCAGTGCAAACTTCATCACTGGTGGTCGAGCGCGATTAGCTCCGTCAGCAATTTTTAGCGCAATCGCTCTGCCGTCTGGCATGGCAATGGCAAAAACACCTTCTGCACCGTCTTTGCCCATTAATCCCGGAACTCCCTGAATTAATAAGGTGATGTCGCGCGTTGGCCCACCCACCATTTCTGGATGCGAGCGCATGGCGTGAGCAATTTGCGCTGCGGACGTTCCTTCCTTGGCAATGGCAATCGTGCGAAATGCACGCGCAAGCCCAGTAAGTGAAAGTGCATGAGCAGGAGCCCCGCAACCATCAATGCCAATATATGACGCATCTTCTCCCGATAGTTCGGGAACCATTTCGGTGATGCGTTGCTGGAGAGGGTGATCAACGTGCAGATACGAAGCCCGATCCCAGTTGTTGTGCACACAAGTCGCCAGCATGCCCGAATGCTTTCCCGAGCAATTCATTTGCAACGCAGTTTTTGTTTTGCCAGCACGTACCGCTGCCTCATGTGCATCTGGGTCGAGCGGATAATCAACAGTGTTTCCTAGGTCAGTCGGAGTAAGACCCGCTGTTGCCAAAATTTCAGTAGCAGTTTGCAAATGTTCCTCGCGACCATCGTGGCTTGCACACACCAGTGCGAGCATGCGCGGAGGCAATTTCAATCCACTGGCCACCATTGCAGTTGCTTGAATGGGTTTTGTTGATGACCGCGGAAACACAATTGCGCCTGGGTCGCCAAGTGCAAACTGCACCGAGCCATCCTGGGCAAGTGCAACCACTGCCCCGAAGTGCACCGATTCATCGTGCCCATTACGCGTACTTACCGCTAACTCAACAAAGGCATCCGACAGCGGCGAGGTACTCATCGCAATGCATCCATAAGCATCGACATAAATTTTTCATGACTTGCGCGAGTGACCACAATGGCGTTTGGCTCTTGATGCATCACACCAAGCGTGTCCATCACCACCATCCCTCGTGTTAACGAAGAATCAGTTTCTGCTGCAAGAAACCAATGATGCGCTTCCGTAGCAACGCTTGAGTCGATTGCATACGCCATGGCAATCGGGTCGGGAAGATCAAATCCATTTAAGTGTGTTTCTTCAGCACAGAACTTTTCAAGCACGCGTTGAATGTCAACTGCAAAACTTGCTCGATCAGTACCCAACGAACGGATCATCGCCGATTCTTGAGGGGTAACCACGGCTTCGGTACGCGAAATATCCCATCCAACAAACTCCAAATGCATTCCCGACTTCAACACGATGCCCGCTGCCTCTGGGTCTACCCACATGTTGAACTCCGCCACTTGTGTAACGTTGCCAATGTGGTCGGCAACAGCGCCCATCACCACGCAGCGCTTAACAGTTTTGGCAATGCTGGGGTCTTTTTGTAGCGCAAGCGCAATATTGGTGAGTGGTCCAAGCGTGACCAACTCGATGTGTCCAGCATGAGCATGCATCGCTTCGATGAGCTTGTCTACGCCACTCCCAGGAAAAGGAACACGTCCGGAAAGTGGAAGCCCAATATCCCCCATTCCGTCCTGACCGTGCACGAATTGTGCAGTTCCAAGTTCACGAGAGAGCGGTTTGGCCGCGCCAGCATAAATTGGCATCGTTGCCCCGCATAGCTCTGCCGTGTACAGCGCGTTTTGTACTCCCATGTCAAGTGGCACGTTTCCAGCAACAACAGAAACTCCGACCACTTCAATATCTGGGTGCATGAATGCCATGATGAGCGCCACTGCGTCATCACTTGCCGTATCTGTATCTATCCAAAATTTACGCTTCATTGGCAAATACCGTAACACTCGCCGTATCGGCGTATGCCCAAGACCCATAGAAGTGGAAAACCGTCATCTAGAGTCTCGTTATGCGTTGGACGCTCCGCACCGTTGCATTGTTGCAACTGGCAATCATTTCATTGGTCGCAATGGCTCTTTTTCCGCGCATCGCTCAAGCTGAAAGCGATGGTGCAAAATACGTTTTCCCATTTTCAAAAGTTGCTGTTGAGTATCCAAATGATCATTTGCATTATCCAGCGGTTGATGTGGAGGGTTGCTACGCACGAGTTCTTGCCCCAACTGCAGGAATCATCACCCAGTTGCATCGTCTCGACAAATGGACTCCAGAAAACGATTCACCCGGAACACGCGGTGGTCTGACAATTACATTGGTTGGCGATGACGGAGTTCGCTACTTTTTTTCGCATCTTGGGCGAATCAAGGTGCTGAAAAATCAGCGAGTGACTGCTGGCGACTGGATCGGTGTAATGGGATCTAGCGGAAACGCACGAATCACGCGATGCCATACGCATATGGGCATTTCGCGAGTGTGCCCGTTGGCTGAGGTGTACCTACTGCAGGGCGAAATTTGGCCGCAGAAATATTTGAACGCTTGGAAATCTGGGGAGCAACTTTCGCCGCACAAAGAAATTGTCGGATTGGAAAAAGGTGACCCGCTTGGATGCGTACGTTCGCGAGCAGATTCTGCAATCGACGGACAACGAGGTACTGGTTAAATCAGACCAAGTTGGCGAACAGCATCTCGCTCTTCACCGAGTTCTGCAACTGACGCATCGATTCGCGCGCGACTAAACGCATCAATATCAAGACCTTGCACAATTTTGTATTCACCGTTGACGCAAGTGCACGGGAATGAGGAGATCAATCCTTCTGGCACGCCGTAGCTGCCGTCGGATGGAACAGCCATCGACACCCAGTCGCCTGCAGGAGTTCCTTGCACCCATGAACGAACATGCTCAAGTGCGGCATTTGCGGCCGATGCAGCTGACGATGAACCGCGAGCCTTAATGACTGCAGCGCCACGCTTGGCAACCGTAGGAATGTACATGTCTTCAATCCACTGCTGATCGTTGATCAGTTGTGCGGCATTCTTGCCATCGACTTCGGCATGGAACAAGTCTGGGTATTGGGTTGTTGAGTGATTACCCCAGATGGTCATTTTCTTTATTGCACTGACAGGGCGACCAACCTTCTGGGCAAGCTGACTGACTGCGCGGTTGTGATCGAGACGCGTCATTGCGGTGAATTGGCGTGGGTCAATGTTTGGTGCATTGTGCATAGCAATCAATGAGTTTGTATTCGCTGGGTTACCAACGACAAGCACTTTCACGTTCTTTTTGGCATTTGCACTAATTGCTTGGCCTTGTGGCTTAAAAATTCCACCATTGGCCGACAACAGGTCGGAGCGCTCCATGCCATCTTTACGCGGCATTGCACCAACCAACATGGCGATATCTGCATCGCCAAATGCAACATTTGCATCGTCGGTGCAGATGACGTCGACTAACGGACCGAACGCGCAGTCATCGAGTTCCATTTTGACGCCACCAAGAGTGCCAAGCGCTGGAGTTACTTCAAGAAGTTGCAAAATGATTGGTGTATCTGGACCAAGCATTGCACCAGAGGCGATGCGAAATAACAAGCTGTAACCGATTTGTCCGGCGGCACCGGTAATTGCAATTCGAACTGGTGTTGTCATGGTGAAAACCTTACTTCCCTATTGCTTGCATGATGAGGTCCGCATAGACCTTTTGACCTTGATTATTTAAGTGAATTTTGTCGCCGTACAAATACTCTGGGTGCTCCTCGGCGATTTGATACCAGTCCAAGACCTTCACGTTTCCGTACTCATTCGGCATTGCACGAACGAGAGCATTGTTTGGGTCTTGCCATGGTTTTGAAGGAACGTGTGCCGTGAGCAACAGCACTAAGTCGACATCTTTCAATGGGACCATTATTTCGTCCAACGTTTTCTGATCGACGTAGTTGTTTGTTCCTAGGTGAATAATCACGAACTCGCCCAGTCGATTTATCGACTTCACGTAATTTACGATTTCTAAAGCCTGCCTAAACGGGCGACTCTTCAACGCATCAACCGTTATTCCACGATCAGTAAGAATCTTTGCTGCTCCAAGCATGACTGAGTCGCCAATTGCCAAAATTGGAATTACTTGTCCGTCCAAGGTGGTGGTCTGTGTTCCCGGAATGGTGGTCATGTTCGGATCTGGCGCAACGGTGGTCCCAAGGAGGTTCTGTACTGATCCTTCGCCACTCTTAATGCTTTCTGCAATTTTTCCTTGGCCAGTACCCATTGCCAAACTCACTACCGAAAACACTGGAAGCACAGCCACAACTACACCAAACGCAAATATCTTCTTTCGACGTTCAGCGTCAGCGTCGGTGCGCGGAAATCGCAGCTTGTGCCAGGCCTCTCCGAGTTGTCCTTCACGAACTGGCGTCTCGATAAAACGGTACGACAATTCAGTGAGCGCCAAAATAATCACGAACAGCACAATGAATTGCGGAACGCTCAAATAGTTGCTTGCAACCTTGCGGTACAACTGAAAAACCGGCCAGTGGAAAAGGTACAAACCGTAGGAACGGCGACCGATGTACGTAAACACAGGATTACCAAGTACCGCATTACCGATAAATGACTGCGGATGTACAGCAGCGGTGATGACGGCACACGTAGCTACCCCAACGAGCAAGAATCCGCCTTGGAATAGTGGGTCATACCCGCGAATGCCACCAGTTTCTGCAACAAATATCACATCATGAAATGTCCACATCATGTACGCGAGCCCAGCAACTCCAGCAATTGCAAACGCCGAAACGATGTGGCGATCATTTGAGTTTTGTGAGCCAGTAAACATTTCTGGCCGGAACCAAAACGCAAGTGCCGCCCCCATGAATAATCCACCAGACCGACCAATTGTTCCGAGGAACAAGAAGTCAAGACGAGAAACCGCATGGCCAAACAGCGAAATGTACTGCTCAGGGGTTTCAATTGGCGTGCCACGAACTCCTGCGGCATATGTGGTTGCGACATACACCGCAATCGCCACCGAAATTCCGAGGAATACGAGACCTAATTTTGCTGGCCTTCGTCCATAGCGCTTTAACACAACCGCAATCAGCACTGGCCACACCAAATAGAACTGTTCTTCTACAGCGAGCGACCACAAGTGTCGAAGCGGGTCAAGTGCACTTGCATCAAAGTATGAAGCACGAGACCAAATTTTGAACCAATTGAAAACATAAATGAGTGCAGCGAAAACATCGCCGCGAAGTTTGCCCAATTCGGCCCGTTCAAATAACGAGCAGTAGATGGTTACACCAAGGAGCAATGTCCACAGTGCGGGCAGCAATCGACGTGCTCTCCGCATCCAGAACGCACGGAAATTTATACTTCCGTTCTGTTGAGATTCGTTCAGTAGCAACAACGTAATCAGATATCCACTGATTACAAAGAACACCTCTACACCGAGAAACCCTCCGTGCAGCCAATTCTTATTTGCGTGGTAGACCACCACTGCCAGTACCGCGATTGCACGCAGTCCGTCAAGACCGGGCAAATACGAAATGGATTGCTGGGGGCGATTCACTTAACGAAGGTTATTTACAATTTCGGCCATCAGCGAGCCAGCCTCAGTTGGGTTCAGCCCAATCTTCACCCCAGCCATACGCAACGCGTCCATTTTCCCCTGTGCTGTTCCCTTGCCTCCAGAAACAATTGCACCAGCATGACCCATCTTTTTGCCGGCAGGAGCAGTTACTCCTGCGATGTATGCGCTCATGGGCTTGGTTACATGGTTCGTAATAAATTCTGCTGCTTCTTCTTCTGCAGATCCACCAATTTCACCAATCATGATGATGGCGTGTGTTTCTGGATCTGCTTGAAATTCGGCTAAGCAATCGACAAACGATGTTCCAGGAACAGGGTCGCCACCGATTCCTACGCATGTGCTGACGCCTATTCCCTGCTGCTTCAATTCGTACAGTGCTTGATACGTGAGTGTTCCAGAACGCGACACGATGCCAACGTTTGGACCAGACGCAGTTGGAAGCTGCGCGATCTCACCAGCAGTAATACCAATGTTGCATTTACCCGGGCTAATAATGCCTGGGCAGTTTGGTCCGAGCAAACGCGTTGCAGGAAAGTCGCGCTGCAACGTTGAGAACACACGTGCTTCGTCTTGTGCTGGAATTCCTTCGGTAATACACACCACAAAGCCAATGCCTGCACGCGCAGCTTCAAGAATTGCTGCAGGAGCCGCTTTTGGCGGAACAGCGATGAACGAGGCAGTTGCACCCGTTGCCTTCACGGCTTCTTCAACTGAATCAAAGACAGGAATTCCTTCAACGTCTTGTCCAGCCTTACCAGGAGTTACGCCGCCAACGATTTGGGTGCCATACGCCTTGTTACGCAATCCGTGGAAACGACCTTGTCCACCGGTTAAGCCCTGAACAATGACCTTCGTGTGTTGATCAACAAAAATTGCCATGGGGTTTCCTTACTTTGCCAACGCGACAGCTGCGCGAGCAGCTTCGAGCATGGTTGGTCGACTGGTGAGTTGTGAATCTGGAATTCCTGCTTCGGCAAGTATCTTGCGGCCCTCTTCGGCATTGGTGCCATCGAGACGGATAACAATTGGCGCGCGAAGCGTCACGCGCTTCACTGCTTCAACAATTCCCTTAGCTACCTCTTCGCCGCGGGTAATACCGCCGAAAATATTGATGAAAATGCTCTTTACATTGGCATCTGAGTTAATCACTTCCAGCGCGGCAGTCATGAGTTCGGCGTTTGCGCCGCCTCCAATATCAAGGAAGTTCGCTGCACTGCCACCAACTTGATTCACTACGTCGAGAGTGCTCATTGCCAAGCCTGCGCCGTTAGCAATGATTCCAACGGTTCCATCAAGACCGATGTATTGCAAGTTTTTTTCACGAGCCAATTGTTCACGTGCATCAAGTTCTTCAGTTGCTGCATACTCTTCCCACTCGGGGTGACGGAACGCTGCGTTGCCGTCAAGGCTCACCTTTGCATCGAGTGCGTGCACCTCGCCGGTTGGCTTCAAGATCAAAGGGTTTATTTCTGCAAGATCACAATCACCCTTGGTGAAACACTCGTACAACTTCACCAACATGTCAGCAACGCCATCAAGCGCCTTCTCTGGAATTTTTGCATCAATCGACGCCTGTCGTGCCGTTGCTAGCGACAATCCAACTATTGGATTGATGTGCAACTTCACGATGGCTGTTGGGTCTTTTGCTGCAACGTCTTCGATCTCTACTCCACCTTGCGCAGACAACATCAGCAAATGCTGTTTCGCAGCGCGATCAAGTGAGAACGACGCGTAATACTCCTCGGCGATGTCTGAGGCATGTTCAATCCACACACGCTTTACAACATGGCCTTTAATGTCCATGCCCAAAATGTTTCCGGCGTGCAAGCGCACTTCGTCTGCATTTGTAGCCAACTTGATTCCGCCGGCCTTGCCACGCCCACCAACTTGCACCTGCGCTTTCACCACAACTGGGTATAAAGCTTTCTCTGCCTC
Organism: Actinomycetota bacterium; assembly: GCA_037141855.1. GTDB lineage: Bacteria > Actinomycetota > Acidimicrobiia > Acidimicrobiales > Ilumatobacteraceae > UBA3006. The sequence continues at coordinate 14,014 of JBAXBR010000004.1, forward strand.
AACAACGGCTTCTTCAACAGTCAGCGCAACGCCTCCTGCTGAAACTGGAATGTTGTACTTCGCAAAATATTGCTTGCCCTGATACTCAAACAGATCCATGATGCTTCTTTCTTGTTATTGCTCGCGTGCATCAAGCGTTTGCTCGAGCCAACTTGCGATGTCTTTCAACGATGAACCTGGGCCGAAAATTTCGCCAACCCCTTGTTTACGCAATTCGCGCGCATCTGCATCGGGGATAACTCCGCCACCGAACACCAACACATCGCCAAGATTGCGCGAGCGCAGTTCCTCCATCACACGTGGGAACAACGTGAGATGCGCACCAGACAACAGCGACAGACCAACTGCGTCGACATCTTCTTGCAAAGCAGTCTCTGCAATTTGTTCGGGCAATTGATGCAACCCGGTATAGATCACTTCGAAACCATGGTCGCGCAAAGCACGAGTGATGGTTTTGGCGCCTCGATCATGGCCATCTAGGCCAGGCTTGGCCACTACAACGCGGTAAGGACGTTTCACGACTACAGAACCCTACGCCCTTGGACGTGACCGATACCAACCCGCCAAGCCGCCCAAGAAGTGGGCGCCGCCAACCCGTATCGGCAACACTTGAGGCATGCTTCGCAGGCCCAGTTCGCCCTTTGTCCGTGCGGTATTGCCGATAGTCGGGGGAATTTTCTTTTTTGCTGCATTGTTCGGGGCGACCTGGCTGATGGCGACATACGTCACCAATAAATCCGAGGTTGCAATCGTTCCAGGCAATCGAACATTCGTAGTCGGGCAAGTGGCAGACATCGCAAAATCTATTGATGCAAACGGCCCGGTGTTATATCCAGACCTTCGCGACCCACTTGGTAAGCGATCCATCGTGATCGAGCACAACGGAACCGATGCGGCGAGAGGATGGCAGGTGTACTACGCCTACCCCGCCGACAAAACTGCTGCATGTCTTGTCACTCAAATACAAAAAACTCATACGTTTACCGATTGCGATGGTCGCACACTCACTGTTGATCAATTGATGCCACCAACTGACGTTCGTCCAATTATTGAAAATAGAACAACTCTTTTGATTGACTTGCGGGGAAACATGAACCCTGTAACGCCGTAACGAATTTATTGGCCAGATTTTTTTAGTGGGGCCCACGCAAGCGAGAGATGCTTTTCTCCGACTAAGCGAAAACGAATCGCAGCTTCTGCTTTTTCGCCCTGACCACGGATGTTGATAATAATTCCCTCACCAAAAGTTGGGTGAACAATTTCATCACCAATGCGCAATCCATGATTTTCGGTTTGCATTTGCGCGTTCGAAATCGGAGCAAGGCTCGGACCAGTTCGTGACAGTCGAGGAGTTGGCGCATAGCCGCGTTCAGCTTGTGAGCGATAGCTGTAACGCTGAGAATCGGCCCCCGAGTCGGTATTGCCCTCACGCTCAATCAGTTCTTCAGGAATTTCGGCGAGGAAGCGCGAAGGAGGGTTGTAGTTGGTATTGCCAAACAAGCTTCTGCTCCACGCATGACTGAGCACCAAGCGTTCCTTTGCACGCGTAATGCCAACATATGCAAGTCGACGCTCCTCTTCCAGTTCAACCGGATCGGTAAGTGCGCGATTGTGCGGAAAGATTCCTTCTTCAACGCCAACAATAAATACGACAGGAAACTCGAGGCCTTTCGCAGAGTGCAATGTCATCAGCGTGACGTGATTCTCTGAATCAATTTGATCAGTGTCTGCAACGAGCGCAACTTGTTCTAGGAATTCATCAACTTGCATAAATTCACTGGCAACACCAATAAGTTCCTGAACGTTTTCTTCGCGGCCAGCAGACTCGACCGTGTCTTCGGCGACAAGTTCAGCAAGATACCCGCTTCGCTCCATCGCATGTCGCAGCACAGGCCCTGGACCGTCTTCCAACATTGCTTGGCACTCATCCAATAGCTGTATGAACGTATTAATTCCACGCACTCCAGCTGCCCCAACTCCTGCATCTGCTGCACGTCGCAGCGCAAGCGCAAAAGAAATGCCGGTTTCATTAGAAAATGCATCAACCTTTGCCACAGTGGTGTCACCAATGCCACGCTTTGGCACATTAAGCACACGCTTAATGCTCACCTCGTCTAATGGGTTAGATGCAAGTCGCAAATACGCCAATGCATCTTTAACTTCACGGCGATCGTAGAACTTGGTTCCCCCAACCACTTTGTACGGAACTCCACCGTGCGTCAGTGATTCTTCGAGCACACGGCTTTGTGCATTGGTGCGATAAAACACCGCAAGTTCGCTCCACTTTCGGTGCTCTTGATCGTGCAACTCTTTCAAACGCGCAATCACCCAGTTGGCTTCGTCAAATTCGTCATTGGCGAAATAGCGAACAATCTTTTCGCCCTGTCCCTGATCGGTCCATAAGTCTTTAGGTTTTCGACCAACGTTGTTGGTGATGACCGCATTCGCTGCATCCAAGATGGTTTGCGTGCTGCGATAGTTCTGTGCGAGCACCACCGTGGTCACTTCAGGGAATGCGTTTTCAAATTCCAAGATGTTGCGGAAGTCTGCACCACGAAAGCGATACACGCTCTGGTCGGAGTCGCCAACAACACACACATTGTGGTGCAGTGCACCAAGCATGACCACAATCGCGTTTTGCGCCATGTTCGTATCTTGATATTCGTCAATGAGAATGTGCTTGAACCGCTCCTGATACACGCGTAATACGTCGGGGTGTTGACGAAACAAGCGCACCACATTGGTGAGCAAATCATCGAAATCCATTGCTCCAGCGCGCTCGAGCCGTTTCTGATATTCGCGATACACATCGACGTATTTCTGGTCAATGGTGTTATTTACTTGTTGGGCCGCATCATGCGGAATAACAAGTTCGTTCTTCCACAAGCTGATTCGAGCCTGCACGCCCCTTGCGCTGTAGCGCTTTGGGTCAAGCCCTAAGTCGCGAATGCAATAGCCAACAAGGCGCTGTGCATCGGACTGGTCGTAAATAGAAAACGTTTTTGGATAGCCCAGGTGATCTGCCTGCGCACGCAAAATTCGCACACATGCCGAGTGAAACGTGCTGACCCACATTTGTTTTGCCACAGGACCAACAAGTGCCTGCACGCGATCACGCATTTCTTGGGCCGCTTTATTGGTAAAGGTGATGGCCAAAATGTGCATTGGGTGCGTGTCGTTGGCTATGAGATACGCAATGCGTTGAGTAAGCACCCGAGTTTTTCCTGAACCAGCACCAGCAACAACCAAAAGTGGACCAGTTGGATGCAGTACCGCATCTCGTTGATCTGGGTTTAACGCATCCAGATCAATGCTGGATGGAGGTTGCGAATGCGACACGAATTAGGCGCGTTGCGTAATACGTACTGGCAATTTACGCGGACCACGAACCTGACCCAGGCTCCACGTAACTGCACTTGGGTTTGCGAGTTCGAACTTTGGAAAGCGTTGAATGAATACTTCAACTGCAACGCGGAGTTCGAGTCGTGCCAAGTTTGAGCCAAGACAACGATGAATGCCGAGACCGAAAGCGACATGGCGGTTCTCTTCGCGATCGATAATGACCTTGTCAGCATCGGGGAATACTTCTGGGTCGCGGTTAGCTGCAGGGAAAGGAAGCAATACCGACTCGCCGCGTTTCACTGGGCAACCACCAATTTCGGCGTCCTGGCTAATAATGCGCGCCATGGTGACTGGCGCATACACACGCAGCAACTCTTCAATGGCCGTTGGCAATAATTCTGGCTCGTTCACCATGCGCTCCAAGTCGGACGGATGTTGCGCAAGATGCCAAATGGATGAACCGATCGAGCTCCACGTGGTGTCAATACCCGCCACCATCAACAAAATAATGGTGCCCACAACATGTTGCTGCGACAGCGACTGATCATAAATTTTTGCATTCAACAAGAAACCAATGAGGTCATCTTTTGGATTGTCTATGTGATCTTGCACATGCTTGCCTAAATATGCCTCAAGTTTTTCAAAACCGCCTTGACGCTCACCAAACTCCGCACCAATTTCTTCGAGCACTAGGTGCACGGTTTCGCGGAAGTAATCGCTGTCTTCCAATGGCAAACCAAGCATGCGCGCAATGACATAAACAGGGATGTTCTGTGCATATTGCACAGCAGCATCGACGTTTTCGATGTTGCCCATGTTGTCGATGAGCTCATTGCATAAACGACGAATTTCTGGTTCCCATTCAGCAACAACCTGTGGGCTAAATGCAGGAAGCAACAGACGACGTGCGTCTGCGTGGAACGGAGGATCGGATGTAATCGGCGGTGCACCACCAATTGGGGCCATGGAGACCCACTCCTCGCGAGGTGGCTTGTTGGATAGCACTGCACCTTCAGACGAAAAGTGATCGGTATCGCGAGCAATTGCGGAGACATCGGCATGCGTGACTGGCAACCATGCGCCGCCGTATCGGTCGGTGTGCGCTACTGGGCACGTTTCGCGCAGCTGATCCCAAATTTGAGGTGCGTTCTGGTTGTATGCCGGATCGGCGTGGTCCCAGTCGGTTTCCCAACTTTGCACTGGTTTTACGGTTGCCATGCCGAAAGGATACTCGTGGGTAAGGCAGACTTTCGTGTCGTGGCATCACTGTTCATCCTGTTACCTCCATCGGAGGGCAAAGCAGAAGGTGGGGCCGCAACTGCGAAGTGGCGTGAGTCATCTGGCGTTTTTGGAAAACAACTTGCCGCTCAGCGCAAAATACTGGTCGACCAGTTGACCAAATCAAAGGGTGGCGACGAAAAACTCCTTGGCGTCAGTAAAGCGCACCTTGCACGAGCCAAGTCGGCAAACTTGTCGTTACGTGGTGCACCAACGCTGCCTGCATACGAGCGATACACCGGCGTGGTGTGGGACCATCTTGATCTTGCAACGCTCACTTCACCACAACACGCACGCGCACTGAACAGCATTGTGGTGATCTCTGGACTTCTTGGTGCGGTAAGCGCCAGTGATCCAACTCCGGATTACCGATTAAAAATGGGAGCCCGATTTGCACCATTTGGTTTGCTTTCGAAGTGGTGGCATGACTCGTTGTCTGAAACCTTGAATAAAGCATTTAAGGGCTCCGTGGTGATTGACCTTCTCCCCCAAGAACATCGTGCCTCATTCACTCTTGACACCGATTTGGTCAGCGAATATTTCGTTGTCGGACTACACGAAAAAACAGGAAAAGCTGGTGGGCACGATGCCAAAGCCGCCAAAGGAAGACTCGCACGCCACATCATCACCGAGTGCACCACTGCAAGCAAAGCACTGCCGAGCTTGAAAAGTTTTCGCGATCCGCGTTTTGTGGTGAAAATCGAAAAGTAACTATTTCAGCAATTTTGATTTCAGAAATTCAAGCACGCGGGATACGCCTTCTTCCTGAATTTGCTCTGTAAGCACTGAATGGTCTTGTTTGCTTGTAGATTCAAATTCAATTGCAACAAAAGCGTTGCCAAGAAGTTTATGTAGCGATGCAAAACGACTGCCGACCAATTTGTCGCCAGTAAATCGCAGACCCAATACCTGACATCCGGCTTGCGCGCGTTCAACAATTCGCGCTTCATCACTTGGGCTGAGGTTGAGATCTGCCGATCGATTCGCTCCGATGGCAAACGGCATGGACGGCTGAGACAACACAGGTGCAACCATGATGTCGTCCACCATCATGCCAAGAGCAAACCCGCCGCTGAAACACATTCCCACTGCACCAACACCCACGCCACCAACTTCGCTATGAATCTGCTGCGCAAGCGCGCGTAGCCACGAAATGATTGGCGATGTTTTGTGCATTGCCATAGTGGTGAACTCACGTGAAATACAAATTTTGCTCATTGAAGATGCGATGTACCCACCAGATGGTTCGCGTCCGACTTCTCCAACAAGTAGTGGCATAACCACCGTGAAACCTTGAGCGGCCACTCGTTCGGCAAAATCTAAAACTTTTGGCGTGATCCCGGGAATCTCATGGACCACAATTACTGCCGGTCCAGTTCCCTTGCGATACGTCTCGTGCATGACGCCTGCGTGAGTAAACGATGAATGATCCCAACCCGGAATGTGCATAGCCATAATTCCTATCTTGGTCTTACTACTCCAACAACCTGCGACCAATACACCGCACTCACCTTCACTACATCGCCCGTTCGTGGAGCATGCACCATTTGGCCATTACCTAAATACATCGCCACGTGGTGAATGGGGTAACCACTAAAGATCAGGTCACCTGGCTGAATAGCAGCAGTTGGAATGTGGGTCAGACCTGCGTATTGAGTGCGCGACGTACGCGGGATTCCAACTCCCGCAACTCCCCACGCCCACGAAGTAAGTCCGGAACAGTCAAACGAACTTCCAGGTGCCTTTGAACCAAACCGGTATCGGACGCCAAGTTGCGAAAGTGCGGCGCGTATTGCAGCTCCTGCTTTTGTCGATGCGGGAACGACATTGGCGTACTTCGATCCTTTAAATTTCGCTGCCTCTGCCTGCGCGGCATCTAATGCGGCAGCTTCACGACGCTGACGCTCCGACTTCAGTGCCGTTCCTAAATCTCGTTCCGCTTGCGCCTGCATTTGTTCATACGTGTTAGATAAAGCTTCTGCCTTGGTCAACTGTGCCGCGGCATAATCTGCAGCCGCTGCAGCCTTTTTCTTCTGTTTCTCCAAAGTCGCACGCTCTTTGGCCAAGTCGTCAATGACGCCTTGCAGAGCATCGGTGTTTCCCACTCCAGTGTTTAAAGCAACACCGGTCAAATACTTTTTGCGCACAATGTCGCTCAACGAACTTGTTGAACCAAGAATGCTCGAAAGCCCACTGGACAAACCGCCATGCGTAAATGACTGCAGTGCAAGTTGCTTCAATTGCACCTGCATAGTTGAAAGCTCTGCTTCCTTTTCTGCAATACGTTTTTCGGTGCCTTTAATCTCGGCTGCAATATCTTCCATGTCGTTTGCTGCGAGGGAATAGTCTTCGCCGAGAGAATCGATTTGTTGGCCAATTCGGTCAAGTTCAGCAAGAATCTGATTCACTCGCTGCTGCTCATCGTTGGACGATCCATTTGCCGGCAACTTCCCCAAAGCATTTACGGGCGCAACTGGGTAACCCACAGCCACCGAAGTGGAGAGGATGATGGCCACCAATACTGGTGCGCTTCGACGTACACGCCCAATGGCGTCACGAATCATGATGAGATAATCCTACCGATAGTTACGCATTGACGTCATTCAGGCGGAAACCGTGTAATACACGCAAGGATCATGTCGCTTCCCCATCACAGTTCTTAATTCTTTAAAGATGATGAGTGGCTATATGCAATCGCGTTTCCAATATTTGGTAGATCGGTATGACGTTGATTCATTCCCACTCAATGGTTCCTGGCGGTTTTGACGTGACGTCATACACCACTCGGTTTATACCTTTCACTTCATTAATGATTCGCGAAGACATTTTCTCCAACAATTCGTATGGCAAGCGTGCCCAGTCTGCAGTCATTGCATCCTCGCTCGTCACCGCACGAATGATGATTGGTCGGCCGTACGTGCGCTCGTCGCCCATCACTCCAACTGAACGAATATCTGCAAGCACTGCAAACGCCTGCCAAATTTCTCGCTCAAGCCCCGCAAGTTTTACTTCTTCACGAACGATCGCATCGGCCTCTTGCAAAATTGCAACTTTGTCTGGCGTTACTTCGCCGATGATGCGCACGCCTAAGCCAGGGCCAGGAAATGGCTGGCGCCAAACAATTTCATCTGGCAATCCCAATTCGGTTCCCACTTTGCGTACTTCGTCCTTGAACAACGTGCGCAATGGTTCACATAATTTCAATGTCATGTCGTCCGGAAGTCCGCCAACGTTGTGATGACTCTTAATCACGCTTGCAGTTCCGTCTACGCCACCACTTTCAATGATGTCTGGATACAGCGTTCCTTGTACTAAAAACTTCGCGTCGGTAATGCCGCCAGTATGTTCTTCAAAGATTCGAACGAAAGTCTCACCGATTGCCTTGCGCTTAGCTTCAGGCTCGGTAATGCCTTTCAACTTTTCGAAGAATCGTGCACCCGCATCTACGTGGATCAATTCAATTCCCATATTGCGCTTAAAGGTTTCAACAACTTGCGCGCTTTCGTTTTTGCGCATGAGTCCAATATCTACATAGACGCATGTGAGTTGGTTGCCGATTGCTTTATGTACGAGTGCTGCAGCGACGGCTGAATCCACTCCGCCAGAAAGTCCACAGATCACGCGTTCTTTGCCAACGAGTTCACGAATAGCGGCAACTTGATCATCGACGATGGATGACATAGTCCACGAACGCTCTGCACCAACGAGTCGATACAGAAATTGTTCCAACACATCTTGACCGTGCTCGGTGTGTCCAACCTCTGGGTGATACTGCACTCCCCAAATTTTTCGAGCAGGACTTTCAATAATGGCCATCGGTGCACCAGGAGTGCTCGCTGTCGCGACGAACCCACTAGGCAGCACAGACACCGCATCGAAATGGCTCATCCACACGCTGAGTTGTGCAGGAATTGCATCATGATGTAACTGCGAAGTTGAACCCTCTATTCGCTGCAGTGCAGTTCGCCCGTATTCGCCTCTCCCACCACGGGCCACTTCTCCACCCAATTGCTGAGCAATGAGTTGACAGCCATAACAAATTCCCAAAATTGGAATGCCCAGTTCGTAAATCTCAGGGTCAAGTAGCGGCGCTCCATCAACGTGCACGCTGGCCGGGCCACCCGACAGAATGATGCCGATCGGCTTTCGCGCGAGCACTTCCTTGGCCGAAATGCGATGGGGCACGATTTCTGAATACACCTGCGCCTCACGCACTCGGCGAGCGATCAATTGGGCATATTGAGCTCCAAAATCAACCACCAATACCGTGGGTTGAGTGGTGGATTCGGAAGCCATAGAGACACATGACCTTAGTTGAGGACTGGCAATTGGGGCCAAGAAGTGTGACGATACAGAGGTGAGTTCAGGAACTACCCAACCAATTTTGCCTTCCGTGGAGACCACCATTCCCGACTTATTAAACGGAATGGATTACAGCGCATGCGTCGGCATGTATCAAAAACCAGGTTGCGGAACGAAGCCGGTCCTGTCAGGCGATCGCGGAGGACCAATGCAGCTTGCAGTGTTTGGAATTTTGATTGCCGGTATGGCGTTCATTGGTGTGCGAATAGCACGAAGCGTTATCGCTCGAGATCGCGAACGCGATTCTGCGGCAGGCATTAAGCCTTAACTCCAGCGACTAGTTTTTCCATGTGTTGAAAAACCGTGGAGTCCTTGGAGTGTTGTTTGGACTTATCAGTGCAACTCTCTACGGAATAACACCAATTTTCGTGTACCACGCATTCGATCATGGTGCCGACTCATTCGGTTTAATGTGCTCGCGTTACGTGATTGCCAGTTCGCTGCTACTTGTATATCGACTTTTCAAAATTGGCTTCGGTAAATGGCCCGAGCGCAAACTGTGCATCAAGCTATTTCTGCTCGGCGCAGTTGGCTTGTACTCGAACAGCATTTGCATGTTTAGCGCCTTGAAATATTTGCCAAGCGGGCTGTCCATGGTGTTGTTCTATTTCTATCCAATTCTCGTGGTGTTATTCGGTTGGTTATTTTTCCGTCATGTACCACCAAAAATTATTTGGCCGTGCCTCGCAATTACTTTGTTTGGTGTTGCAATGAGCGCAAGCGACTTATCTGGTGGTCAAGGTAAGGGCGTTGCCATCATTGTGTTTGGGGCATTTGCATACGCCATCTATTCAGTACTTGCTGCCGCAACAGTGCCGAAAACAGATTTAGTCACTGGTCTTATCTTTATTTTTGGTGGCGCTGGTTTTTCATTTGTCGTGGTGTGGTTGCTCGACCCACCTGGACTTCCCACCACCATGCCGTATGTTGCCGACGTGTGGTTGCCAGCACTTGAAATTGGAATTATCGGAACCATCGGTGCGATGGGAATTTTCTTTGCCGGCATGAACCTGATTGGCGCAAGTAAAAGCGCCGTCATCCAAACCTGGGAGGTGCTCGTCGCTATCTGCAGTGGCGTGTTCTTTCTCAACCAAAGCTTCAGCATCCGCCAGTTATTTGGCGCAGTGCTTATTTTGAGCGGTGTGATCGTATTGCTTCGCGTAGAGGCCAAGCAAAATAACCCCGATATCCTGTTACCTACATAGCAATGTAAGTACTTCTTGCAGGGTTGGGTGAAATCCCCTACCGGCGGTGAAAGCCCGCGACCCTCACGAGCAATCGTGGGGCTGATCTGGTGAAATTCCAGGGCCGACGGTCAGAGTCCGGATGGGAGCAGGAAGGCGAAGGTTGCGCTTGCGTTTGCACGAACCGCTTCATGCGGTCTGTTCGCACATGCCGGTGTTGCTTTTGTCGTCTTCGCTCTGCCCTGCACGTTGTGCAAACTGCGCGACAACAAAAGGGCAACACACGTGAACACTCTCGACGAACAGCACATGCGCTTGGCAATCACCACTGCCAACGATGCTCGTCTGCGTTCGCGTCCTAACCCGTGGGTAGGTGCGGTTGTGGTGTCACCGAGCGGTGAAGTGTTTACTGGTTCAACACTTGAACCCGGCAATGCACACGCCGAAATTGTTGCGCTCAACGCAGCAGGAAAAAATGCTTTTGGCGCAACGATGTATTCAACACTTGAACCATGCAGTCACACGGGACGCACCGGCCCATGCACCACAGCAATCCTCGAATCTGGTGTTAAGCGTGTTGTCGTGGGAACCCTTGACCCCGATATAAAAGTTTCCGGAAGTGGTGTTCAGCAACTACGTAACGCGGGCATCACTGTTGATGTCGGAGTACTTGAACATGACGTGCGCGTTCAGCTTGCCCCGTATTTGCATCATCGAGCAACTGGTCGCCCATTTGTAGTTCTGAAAATGGCGAGCACGATTGATGGCCGAATTGCAGCAGCCGATGGATCGAGCAAATGGATCACCGGCGAAACTGCGCGTAAACGCGTGCATCAGCTGCGCGCAGAAAGCGATGCCATTGTGGTTGGTGCCGGAACTGTTCGCGCCGACAATCCTTCGCTCACCGTGCGCGATGTCCACGGTCCATCCCCACGACGCATTGTGCTTGGCTCCATAGAGCCACAGGCCAATGTTCACCCATGCACGCAATGGACTGGCTCACTTACCGAACTACTCGACAGTCTTGGCAAAGCAGGAATCGTGCAAGTTCTCGTCGAAGGTGGCGCACGTGTTGCTGCATCGTTCCATCGCGAGCGACTCATCAATCAGTACGTCATGCACATTGCACCCGTGATTGCCGGCGGCGATAACGCCGCGGGAGTGTTTGCAGGACCAGCAGCGGCAACCATGGCAGACATGTGGCGCGGGCGCGTGGTGTCGACCACCAATCTTGACGGCGATATTGAAATCATTCTCGAACCGAATCTCAACTAAAGGACCCCCAAATGAGCAACAAACCAGTGGAAATGTCACCAATTGAAGACGTCGTTGCCGCAATTGCACGTGGCGAAATGATTGTGATGGTGGACGACGAGGATCGTGAAAACGAAGGTGACATCATCATGGCTGCGCAGTTCGCAACTGCAGAAAAGATTGCCTTTATCGTGCGTCATACTTCTGGCGTTGTCGTTGCTCCATTGTCGGGAGAGCGCTGCGACGACCTTCGACTCCCCCTCATGGTGGACAACAACACCGAAAGCCATCGCACGGCATTCACTATTTCAGTTGACCTCATGGAGGGCACGACTACCGGAATTTCTGCAGCCGACCGTGCAGCAACATTGCGCGGCCTTGCCGATCCAACTATTTCTCACTCGGCATTCGCTCGACCAGGACACATATTCCCATTGCGCGCGCGTGAAGGCGGAGTGTTGAAGCGCGCTGGACATACCGAGGCCGCAGTTGACCTAGCGCGACTTGCCGGTTTGCAACCAGCAGGAATTATTTGCGAAATTCAAAACGATGACGGCACCATGTCGCGTTTACCAGACTTGAAAAAGTTTTGTGCTGAACACAATTTGTTGCTTTCCTCCATTGCCGACCTCGTTGAATACCGTCGTCACCATGAACGTCTTGTGGAGCGCGTTGGATCTGCGACTGTTCCCACTGAATGGGGTGGCTTTACCTGTGTTGCGTACAAGAGCACTATCGACGGCATCGAGCACCTTGCATTCGTAAAGGGTGATGTGAGCGATGGTTCGCCAATACTCACGCGTGTCCACAGCGAATGTTTAACCGGAGACGTGTTTGGTAGTAAGCGCTGCGACTGCGGACCGCAACTAGCCGCAGCAATGCAACAGATCGACGAAGAAGGGAAAGGCGTTGTTGTGTATTTGCGAGGTCACGAGGGACGTGGCATTGGTATCGGTCACAAAATTCGTGCCTACTCATTGCAGGACGAAGGCTTCGACACTGTCGATGCAAACACCGAACTCGGATTACCCGTTGACAGCCGCGAATACGGAATTGGCGCGCAAATTCTTGCCGATCTAGGCGCACGCGAACTTCGGCTAATGACCAACAACCCAGCCAAGTACGGAGGCATTGCCGGATACGGCTTGCGCATTGTGGAACGCGTTCCATTGAGCATCGAACCAACACCAGAAAACGAAGCGTACTTGCGTACAAAACGCGAGCGCATGGGCCACGTCTTTGACTCGTCAGACATTTCAGGAAAATAAGGAGAACAACATGACCACATTTGAAGGATCACAAGACGGCAAGGGACTACGCGTTGGAATTGTGTGCTCACGATTCAACGAATTCATTGTTAGCTCGTTGCTCGATGGCGCAAAACGTGGACTCGCTAGTCATGGCGTGTCCGAGACCGATATCGATATTGCATGGGTTCCTGGTGCCTACGAAATTCCCGTGACTACGAAGGCAATGGCACTCACTGGTCGTTACGACACGCTCGTCACACTTGGTGCAGTTATTCGCGGTGAAACCGCACACTTTGAATATGTGGCAGGCCCTGTCGCCGATTCAATTGCTCAAATTCAATTAGAAACGGGAATGCCAATCGGGTTTGCAGTGCTTACGGTTGAAAATGTTGAACAAGCTGTGGAGCGTTCTGGCCCAGGTGCAGGCAACAAGGGTGAAGAAGCCGCAGTTGGCGCAATTGAAATGGCCAACGTATTGAAGGCAATTCGCACTAAATAGTTAAAAATCAGATAGCCCGCACTGAATTAAGAAGCAACATCTGTTTCTAAGAATGGCTTGTCGCCAAGGATTGTTGCGCGATGCATCACCCGACGATGTGGCATGTAGTCGGCAGTTGCATAATGTTGCGTAAGTCGATTGTCCCAAAACGCAAGGTCGTACTGCTTCCACTTCCATCTCACTGTGAACTCAGGTTTAGACACGTGCGATGTCAAATAATTGAGGACCATTTCACTCTCGCGGGTTGAAAGCTCCATAATTCGCGTAGTAAACGAATAGTTGACAAAGATTCCGCGTTGCTTGCTCACAGGGTGGGTTCGAACTACTGGATGCACCACTGGTGGGTTTTTAACTCGCGCGCTCTCCACCATTTTGCGAGTCTCTGGCGAATTGCCATAGCGCTCAATTGTGAATGATGCAGCAATGTCGTGTTCTGCGGTCAAGGTGAGGATGAAATCTTTAAACGAATCAGAAAGAGCCTCATACGCAGCGATGCCACTTGCCCATAGTGTGTCGCCCCCGAAAGGAGGCAACACTCGAGCAGAGAGCAACGCCCCTAGTGGAGGTTGTTCGATGAATGTCACGTCTGTATGCCACTCATCACTATCTGGTGGATTCTTGTCGTTTGTATCGAGCACAATTATTTCTTTGACATCACCCGTATTGGGGTAGATGGGATGTACGTGCAATTCTCCGAATCGCTGTGCGAGATCTCGGTGCTGTACTGGAGTGAGCGGTTGATTCTCAAAAAATAAGACCTGATGTTCGACAAGATTTGCCGAAATTTCATCACGTAGGTCATCAGATACAGGCTGGCAAAGGTCCACGCCTGACACAAGCCCACCGAGGGCCGGCGATATACGAACTACCTGCATAGAAAAAAGATTAGCGAACAAGTCCTTAACACCTATGAGCGAATCACCTGGGCACGTGCAACACGTTCCAGCACACATTGCCTGCAGGGCACCCGCCCGACATAGGAAAGGCATCGATCATGGGCATTGTGCTCAATTCGCTCGTTGCGGTCACGAGCCTGCTGACCGTCCACATTCCCCACCGACTGAATCCACCCACATTTGAATCATCCATAGAAGCGGTGAGTTACGTGGAGTTTGATATTGATATCAGCACCTTTACTCGAGAGAAATTTTCACTGAAGCATGCTTATCCTTTTCTCGATTGGACATCCGATGGTTGTTCTGCACCAATTATTGGAAACGAAGGCCGATCGTTCAATTTCACTCAAGCGTGCACTCGACACGACTTTGGATATCGCAATACCAAAAGGCTCGGACAGTTCAACGAAGAAGTGCGAGCAAAAATTGACGAGCAATTTCATCGTGACTTGGAATCGTCTTGCACAAATCAGTTACGCACACGAAAAATTCGCTGCCTCATGTGGGCCGAAACGTTCTTTACTGCAGTGCGCACATTGGGCGGCTAGCGAAATTAAGACCACTCATTCAAAACAGCAATATTGATGAGTTGGTGCAACATCTTCCCCGTTGCACCCCACACTGTTTCATCATCTAAATGGAAAAAGTGAATCTGGTGCTGATTCGGCGGCGTTCCCCAGTGTTCTTCCACATAGGTGTCGTCGCGCACGAGATCAGCAAGTGCAACAGAGAACACTCGGTCTACCTCGGAATTCACCGCAGCCATTGAAGGCGGTGATTCCAAATACGCCAGTACAGGAACGATGTGGCTATTGCTCACATAAGTTGACAACGCGCTCATCTCGCCAATCACTTGCACATGCGACGGATCAAGGTTGATCTCTTCATACGCTTCGCGAATTGCAGCCCCAACAAAGGTTTCTCCTTCGTCAACGCGGCCGCCAGGGAACGACACTTCACCTTTGTGACTCGTGAGCGCTTTCGACCTGCGCGTAAGCACTACTTCTGGACCACTCGGGCCATCAAAAATTGGAACCAACACTGCCGATGCACGGGAACCTTCTGGCGGTGGCGTTTGCTCAAGGGTGCTGGCGAAGCGCTTCAGTCGACCCAGCAATTCGGCAGTATTTCGAAGCGACGAATGATCTAACTGCGCAAACGGATTAGTAGGCCGTACCCATACGGCTGCTGGTCGCGGAATACTTTGATCGCCGCCAGCGCGAAGCATGTTGCAAATTTAGGCTTGAGGAGCCCAGCCACTTGCAATCAACTGGCGAATGACTTCGTCTAGTCCAGCTGTCTTGAGGTTTGCAAGCGTCTTGCCTGGTTGTTCTTCGCCACGCTCCCAGGTTTCCCATGCGGTTCGAATTTTGTCAAGATCGGGTGCTGGTGTGGTGAAGCCCATGCTGTCAGCCTAACGACGCGATGTTGGTTGCGCACCACGCTTGGCGAAGTTGGTACCTAGAACTATGACACCAAGCACGAGACCAACTCCGAGGAGTGCAAGTCTTCCGTTCGTTTCGATATCAGCAACAATTGACAACACAAGACACGCAGCAATGATGAGCCAATCAATCAATCGATGCATCCCCCGGCTTACCCACTTGAATGCACTCAATAAGCCATCCGCAGTTGCTGTGTTCACCAGCATGATGATGCCCATGATCGCCGGAATAGCGGGCTCTCTCAATTGAGCCGACATCAATACGAGTCCACCAGCAATGAAATATTCCACCAACTGGTGCATCCAAAAACCACGTCCGTTACTTGCCATAGCTCAACACTCTAGAAGAGAAATGAAAATGCCTCGGGCTTTCACCCGAGGCATTTTCTACTGCTTGTAGTTCGTTTGGGAAAACGATTTACATCATTCCCATTCCGCCACCTGGCATACCGCCGCCTGCTGCTCCGCCATTCTTGTCTGGCTTGTCAGCTACGAGGCATTCAGTGGTGATAACCAATGCGGCAATTGATGCTGCGTTTTGCAACGCTGCGCGAGTCACCTTGGCTGGGTCGATGATTCCGGCTTTCACCATGTCGACGTATTCGCCAGTTGCAGCATTGAGACCAATGTTGCCCTTCTCTGACTCCACACGTTGGATGGCAACTGCGCCTTCCAAACCTGCGTTGTCGGCGATGTGACGACCAGGGGCCGTCAACGAGTCGTACACGCTGCGTGCACCAGTTGCTTCGTCTCCCTTGAGTGATTCAACAACCTTGAGAACTGCTGGACGAGCACGAATGAGTGCGGTACCGCCACCGGCGACCACGCCTTCTTCGATTGCTGCACGAGTTGCCGAAACGGCGTCTTCAATGCGGTGCTTCTTTTCCTTCAGTTCAACTTCAGTTGCTGCGCCTACCTTGATGACTGCAACGCCGCCAGCCAACTTGGCCAAACGCTCTTGCAATTTCTCGCGGTCCCAATCGGAATCGGTGTTGTCGATTTCAGCCTTGATTTGATTGATACGGCCAGCCACTTCGTCCTTGGCGCCTGCGCCGTCAACGATGGTGGTGTTGTCCTTGTTGATGATGACGCGCTTTGCACGGCCCAAAAGGTCGAGCGATACGTTCTCCAACTTCAATCCAACTTCTTCACTGATGACCTGTCCGCCGGTGAGCACTGCCATGTCTTGCAACATTGCCTTGCGACGATCGCCAAATCCTGGAGCCTTCACTGCGGTTGAGTTGAAAGTTCCGCGGATCTTGTTGACAACAAGTGTCGCAAGCGCTTCGCCTTCTACGTCTTCAGCAATGATGAGCAACGGGCGGCCGGTCTTCATGACGCCTTCAAGTACTGGCAACATGGCCTGCACGGTTGCGATCTTTCCTGCGTTGAACAAGATGTACGGATCTTCAAGAACTGCTTCTTGACGGTCTGTGTCGGTAACGAAGTATGGCGATAGGTAGCCCTTGTCGAATTGCATACCTTCGGTGAACTCAAGTTCTGTTCCGAATGTGTTGCTCTCTTCAACGGTTACTACGCCGTCTTTGCCAACCTTGTCAATCGCGTCAGCAATAACTTTGCCGATTGAAGCATCTGCTGCAGAAATGGTTGCGACGTTGGCGATGTCGCCCTTGTCGTCTACCTCTTTTGCTTGTGCCTTAATCGACTCAACTGCTGCTGCAACTGCTTTTTCGATACCGCGCTTCAAACCCATTGGGTTTGCACCGGCGGCGACGTTGCGCATTCCATGTTGCACCATTGCTTGCGCAATAACCGTTGCAGTAGTTGTTCCGTCACCGGCTACGTCGTTGGTCTTGGTTGCAACTTCTTTAACAAGTTGAGCACCCATGTTCTCGAATGGATCTTCGAGTTCAATTTCCTTTGCGATCGACACACCGTCGTTCGTAATGGTTGGTGCACCGAACTTCTTGTCGAGCACTACGTTGCGACCCTTAGGTCCGAGTGTCACTTTTACTGCGTCGGCAAGTTTGTTCACACCGGCTTCAAGAGCGCGGCGTGCTTCTTCGTCAAACTTCAATTGCTTGGCCATGTTTGTTTTGGTCCTTTGCGTGTTGGAGGTAAATGGTTAGAAAATCAGGCAACAACTGCGAGCACGTCGCGGCTGGTGAGAATAAGTAGGTCGTCTCCACCATGGGTGACTTCGGTTCCGCCGTACTTGCTGTACAGAACTACGTCGCCAACTTTGATGTCGAGTGCGAAATGCTTACCTGAGTCATCGCTCCAGCGGCCAGGGCCAACTGCAAGAACGGTGCCCTGCTGTGGCTTCTCTTTAGCGGTGTCTGGGATAACGAGACCAGATGCGGTGGTCTGCACTGCTTCGCTTGGCTTGACCACGATGCGGTCGTCTAGGGGCTTCAAGTTCATATGTGAGGTCCTCCGTGTGGCGTGTTCCGAGTGGTTCACGCGGTTGGTTTTTCGGTTAGCACTCAACGAGTGCGAGTGCTAATGATACGGACTTAGGCCCCGATTTTCCAACCGAGTCCGCACTGGACAAGTAGGTCCAGAAGGGGCTCTAGTGGCAGTCCTACGACCGTATAGAAGCTGCCTTGCACCGACTCCACCAGTTTCCCGCCATCGCCCTGCAGGGCGTACGCGCCTGCCTTATCCAGCGATTCCCCAATTGCCAGATACCAGTCCATGAGTTCGGGCGATATCTGGACGAGCGTCACCGAAGCCGAGTCCACGGTGTGGGCTTGTCGATCCCCCCGCACCACCGAAATAGCCGTGTGCACGCGATGGGTTCGACCAGACATCTGGCTCAACATGCGACGCGCATCGTCAAGATTTTCTGGTTTACCAAAAATCTCTCCATCCACATCGACGGTGGTGTCGGCTGCAATGACCACAACATCGTGTTCAGTAAAACGCTGAGCAATGACATGGGCTTTGCCTTGGGCAAGTCGCTGCACATGAGCAAGCGGAGTTTCATATTCGAGCGGAGTTTCATCAATGTCAGCAGGTTCAATGTCAAAAGACATTTTCCCTTCGCCGAACGCTTCGTCTAACAACTTCGTCAACAAATCAATTCTTCGCGGAGAACGCGAAGCAAGAATAATTTTTGGTTGAGTGCTACTCGGAGGTTCCATATCGAGATCAGCCGCCGCTCAAGCGCATGACATCGCCATCATCAGGAATGGTCATGTCATCGCGATTGTCTAAGTAGCCCTCTGGGAGAACAACCTTGATCGGGCCGTTGGTGTGCCCGCGAGCAATTCGCTCGCCACCTTCAACAATTGGCGCGTCCGCATCTAACTGCGCAGCAAGCGAACGAAGTTCGGCCAACGATTTCACTTCGGCGAACTTGCGACGCATCTCGCCACCAACTGGGTACCCAGTGAGATACCAACTGGTGTGCTTGCGGAAATCACGAATGCCACGATCTTCGTCAAGATGTGCACACAAACCTTCTGCGTGCTCCAGCATGACTGACAATACTTCGCCAAGTTTTGGAGTGCCACTGATTGGTCGTCCACTAAATGCATCAACGAGATCGCGGAACAACCATGGGCGGCCCAAGCATCCTCGACCAATCACCACTCCGTCGCAACCAGTTTGCTCCACCATGCGCAGTGCATCGCTTGCTTCCCAGATATCGCCATTACCAAGCACCGGAATCGTTTTGACTACTTGCTTCAGTTGGCTAATGGCTTCCCAATGAGCGCTCGGTGCATAGTGCTGTTGCGCAGTGCGCGCGTGCAGCGCAACTGCAACTGCGCCGGCATCTTCGCAAATTAATCCTGTTTCAATAAACGTAATGAGGTCATCGTTAATGCCCATGCGAAATTTGCACGTCACGGGAATTCCATATTCCTTGCCAGCAGTTACTGCTGCAGTGACAATTGCGTGCAACAGTTGACGCTTCAGCGGCACTGCTGCGCCACCACCGCGACGTGTCACTTTTGGCGCTGGACAACCGAAGTTCAAATCGATGTGATCAACCGCGTTTGCCTGACCCAATTTGTGCACTGCGCGACCAAGCATTTCGGGGTCACTTCCGTATAGCTGCAACGAGCGAAAATCTTCATCAGGACCAAACTTCAACATGGTGTCGGTCTTGCGATTGCCGTGCACAAGTCCGGTAGCCATGATCATTTCATTGACATACACAAGACCTGGTCCAAACTTTCGACAGAGCGAGCGAAACGGTGCGTTGGTCACTCCAGCCATAGGCGCAAGCACCACCGGTGGCCAAATGCTGCGCTCACCCAATTGCAATGCAGGCACTGTTGTGGCAGTTGTTGGAGTGTCAGTTGCGGTCATGGTGTTGTGAGGTAGTGCGGTCGGTCAGTTTCAGGTTTGGCATGGCACCCATGCTCAATTCGCTTGGTCCGTCCTGCATTAAACGGTACCAACCAGCCGAGGCAATCATGGCTGCATTGTCGGTGCACATTGCCATGCTGGGCAATACCAAGCGCCAGCCGTGCTGCGCACATGTTGCGGTCATTTGTTCGCGGAGCAATGAATTGGCAGCTACGCCTCCGCCAAGGGCAATGGTTCTTGCACCAATGTGCTTTGCGGCCTTCACCGACTTTGCCAACAAAACATCAACAACTGCTGTTTGAAAAGATGCAGCAACATCTTGCGTGGAAATCGCTGGATACTTGCGCACGTAATTGACGACTGCTGTTTTTAATCCACTAAACGAAACATCAAATCCGTCGTGCAACATTGCGCGCGGAAACTCAATTGCCTGCGCATTGCCCAACTTTGCTTCGCGATCAATTGCTGGACCACCAGGATGCCCAAGTCCAAGAAAGCGGGCTACTTTGTCGAACGCTTCACCCGCCGCGTCGTCAATGGTTTGTCCAACAATTGAATATTTACCGTGCGACTCCATATTTACAAGCAACGTGTTACCCCCAGAAACCAGCACGACCAACATGGGGAACTCAACGTGTGGATCGTCAAGGAGCGCTGCATATAAATGTGCTTCCAAGTGATTAACGCCAATAAATGGTTTGTTCAGCGCAAGAGCAATCGACTTTGCAGCCGAAACACCAACGAGCAATGCTCCGACGAGTCCAGGACCAACTGTCGCGGCGACCGCATCAATTCGTTCAAAGCCAACACCAGAGTCGCTGATTGCCTTGCGAATAACTGGAGTCATTGCCTCAACATGAGCGCGACTAGCAATTTCAGGCACAACTCCACCGAAACGTGCGTGTTGCTCAATTTGTGTGGCAACCACTGACGACAGCACATCATTGCCACCCATTACCACTGCTGCAGCAGTTTCATCGCAGCTGGACTCAATGCCAAGCACCACCGTTGCTTCATCTACGCGAATCATGGTCTGGTCTTTTCAATGTTGCGCAAACGATCACGAAATGCATCGTCTTGAATATCTTGACACCACATCACAATGGCATCGTCGGTGTTTTCGTAATACTTACGACGCACTCCAGCAGGAACGAAACCGAAACGCCGATACAACTCTTGTGCAGTGGTATTGGTATGTCGAACTTCAAGTGTGAGTGCTTCGCATTTTCTTTGTCGTGCATGCCATGCAAGTTCCAGCATTAACTCGGTTGCTATGCCGCGCTGTTGCCAGTCTGGGTGCACCGCAATATTGGTGACATGCGCATCGGTGTCGGCAAACAACAAGCCGCAATACCCCACGAGTTCGCGACCAATATGGGCAACTGCGTAATAGCGGTGTCCTCTGTTCATCATTTCAATTTCGTCGGCAAACACCTTCTGGGTCCACGGCTTCGGATACACCACTTCTTCAATTGGCATGATGTCGCGAATGTCGCGGCGGTGCATTTGCGCAACCTCAAGCACCGGATGCGCCTGTGATTGCTGAGTATTTCCAGCCTCAACCTTCTTTATCAAGCGGTCAAGAATGCTCATTGTGCACTCCGTGTTGCCCAGTTGATTTCGGCATCAGGTGCACGCAAATACATGGGAACCACTTCTTCAACGAGTACCCATTCGCCACGTAATGCGCGTTCGTGGGCAATTTCAACCAGCGTGGAAGCCAGTGGCATCGAATACTTGTCGTCTGCAAATTCCAATCCAGGAAGTACGGGGTTCAGTCGTTCGCGAAACTCGGTTTCGTGTTTTAGTGCACCAGTGCCAACGAGCAACGTTGACTGCCCACGATCAAGCACATCGACCGCGCACATTTCGGGTGAACCAATTTGCGGCTTGCCCACTTGCTTCAGTTTTCCATCTGACATGCGATAGAGCGACCAATACACCTCGCCACGTCGAGCATCAACCACGGAAGCGATGACTTCGTTGTTTGTCTGCACTGCTGCGGCCAATATGTCGAGGCTGGTGACAGGAATGATTGACACATCAGTCACCTGCGCAATTGCCTGAGCAGAAGCAATACCAACTCTCATTCCTGTAAACAGGCCTGGACCAATATCAACAGCAATTCCACCAACATCCCATAGTTCGACAGATGCTTGTTTGCACACGAAGTCGATCATCGGCGTAAGCGCCTCGGCATGTTGACGGTCGCTGCGAATTTCACTACTCGCAAGAACCACGCTGCCGTCGTGCAACGCAACGCTTACTGCATCGGTTGCCGTATCAATTCCCAAAATAATCATGCCGACCACCGCGCAAGCGACGTGCGGAGTTTTTCCCATCGCGTTTCCCACTGCTTGCCACGCCAACCAATTTCTATCTGCCGTGAGTCTTCGATTCCGTCAACATGATTCAACGTAATGGTGAGTCCGTCACCGATGTCCTCACCCACAACATCGCCCCACTCCACCAACGCAACTCCGCCTGCTTCCACCAGTTCAGCAATTCCTAAGTCTGCAAGTTCGCCAGTGCGCTCTAAGCGATACAAGTCGGCATGATGCATGGGAAGTCGACCGCCCGAATAGTTGTGCAGCAAATTAAATGTTGGCGAAGTGATTGGCTCGGATACGCCAAGTGATTTACCAAACTGTTGCGCAAAATATGTTTTCCCCGCGCCCATCTCCCCGATCAACACAAACATGTCACCCGGTTTTGCCAAGTCGGCAATCACAGCGGCAATGCCAGCGGTGTCGGTTTGGTGCGGTGCAGTCAAAGTAATCATGAGGAAAAGGCGTAATCAGCCTAGGTAGTAACGCGGGCGAACTAATTGATGTAATTGCGCGGCATTCGAGCACTGATTGCGCACACGATTTCATAGCCAATGGTGCCCATTTTGTTAGCCCATTCATTGGCGGTAACGCGTTCAGAACCCTGTGCGCCAATCAACACCACCTCGTCACCAATACTTACTTCATCATTTGCACAGTTCACCATGATTTGGTCCATGGTGACCACGCCGGCAAACGAACGTCGAACTCCTCCGATGAGAACTGACCCGCTCTCCCACAAGCCACGGGGCACACCGTCTGCATAGCCAAGCGGAAGTGTGGCAACGGTTGAATCGTGATCCATCGGTCGCTTGAGTCCGTACGACACGCCTTGCCCTGCAGTAACTCGCTGCACATGAGAGACACGTGCGCGCACAGACATCACCGAGCGAAGATCAAGTTTGTGCTCGGCACCAAATGAGTTGGTATGTGCGTCGCCTGGAATTCCGTACAGAGCAATGCCTACTCGCGCCATGGTGCAACCAGCGCCAGCATCGAGCTTACGAATTGCAGAAGCAGAATTTGAAACGTGCACGTGACGAACTTCAATACCTAAAGCACGGACTTGCTCTACAGAACGCGAGAATGCCGAAACTTGTTGTTGCGCAAACTGCGTCTCGGCAACATCGGCAGTAGCCAAGTGCGTAAACATTCCTTCAAGCGAGAGCCACTGGGAATCTGCGACAAGTTTCGCAACTTTTACTGCTTCTACAGAAGGCGCACCAACCCGGTGCATCCCCGTATCCACTTTCACATGTACTGAGGCCATGATTTCAAGATCATGTGCCGTGCGCGCGAATTCAGTAATGGTTGTTTCGTTATATAACGTGGCGATCAAGCCATAAGAAATAATGTCGCGATGTTGATCTGCGGGCTGCTCACTCATAATCAGAATCGGAGCATTTATGCCTGCTTGGCGAAGCTCAATGCCCTCTTGCACCAATGCAACGCACAGGCCTTGTGCACCTGACTGCAAAGCAACTCGCGCGCACTCGATAGCTCCGTGCCCATACGCGTCTGCTTTCACTACTGCCCACAATTGCTGGGGAGCAATGTGCGTAGCTAGCACGCTCACGTTGTGGCGAAGTGCGTCAAGATCAATTTGAGCCCACGCCCAGCGTTGTGCATTCATGAATTTTTACTCAGCAGCAACAACAGCGACTGCAACGCTGTCGGTATGAGAAATAGAAACCTGCCACGAAGTAATTCCTCGAGCGTCCGCAAGTTGTTTGGCACGACCTTCAATGCGCAACGTCGGTTGCCCGGTGGAGAGCTTCATTACGGACACGTCGTGCAGATCAAATGCTCCAAGCCCAACACCAAGCGCCTTCATTGTGGCCTCACGCACTGCAAAACGAGCAGCAAGGCTGGAAACCTGGTCGGACTTGGCGCTCAAGGAATGCAGTTCATCTTGTGTAAACAGACGATTGCGCAACTGTGGCGTGCGTTCGAGTGCGGCTCGAAATCGTTCAATGTCTACGGCATCTATGCCAATGCCCTGCATGACTATGCCCCGTTTTGCGAGGTGCGCCAGTGATTTGCCGATTCGCTAATCGGCAAAATAAGCAAGTCGGCTACTGAAACTTCGGCCAATCGGTCTTCGCGGAACGAACCTTCGGTTTCCGTCACCCAGTCAACAAGTCGGTTGTATCTGTCGTCATATCCCTGCAGCACATTTTTCATCGTTGAAGAAGGCAAACGATCGTGAAACAACACATGCAGCAAGGTGATGCCGGTTGTTTCCGTTCCTTTGGTTTCTGGAACGAAAATTACCGTACGACTATCACGCCGACCACGAGCAACCAACACGTTGCGATCGGTTGCAACGCGGTGCTTGGTTCCCACCAAGGTGGAATTGCGATCAACACGTGAGGTGAGTTCACGAGAAATACCGCCACGATCAATCACGTTTACGGTGGCTGAATTTCCTTCTACATCGCCTTCAATGGCATACCGAGTAAACCCAACGACAGATGTAACTGCTGGGTCCAAATCTGCAATCACTTTTAGTGCCTTGTACGACAAGCGGTCGCGCGAGACTCCAGCTTTCAATACTTCTTGCACCAACGAACGATCGAGTAGGCCTTCGTCACTGCGTGAGATTCCAACGGTGACCGTTTTCGCCTGATGCTTAATGGCATCAACTGGTCGCGTGAGCTCATCAATCGAACGTGTGAGTGCGCTAGTGAGATCGTCCAGAATCGCTTCTGGCGAACTGATCTTGCCTGTGCTCTGTTGGTAAGCCTGCAACGGATCGCTCGACATTGCATCGCGCAGCATGGTGACCACACGCACCGCGGTGCTCGCTTCAAGATTTCCGTCGTACATGCCAGTGGTGAGTGCATCAAAGAATCTGGTTGCAGGGACGCCGATTTCTGTGCGAACTTTTGCCAACAATTGGCTACCAACGCCACCACGCTCCACCGCATGCTCGACAACTTCACGAGCTGACCGCAATGGTCGTGCGAGCGAGTCAATTGCCAGCGCTGCTTCGTAACCAAATAAGTGGCCAACCATCACGCTCAAAATGAACGCAACTCGTGGGTCTACTCGCGGCACGGAAATGACTGCGGCGGCGGCATCGAATCTCTGTTCGCCTTCTTGGGCAATCACAATGGGCAATGCCTTGTGTGCACGATAAATCGCAATTTCTTTAGCCACATCTGATGCAGTGCCGTCCGACAAACCGGTTGCACACACGATGATCATCGGTTCACACGACAAGTCGATGTGCTTTTTATCTTCAGTGATGTCACAAGCAATTGACTTGTAGCACAGCTCCGAAAGCTTGATCCGTACTTCTTCGGCGGCAACTGCGTTGAAGCCGTTTCCGACAACCGTCCAATAACGACGCGCCGGAGCGAATTGGCGTGCAGCCTCGGCGATTTGCGGGCGAAGTGCCAACACCTGGAACATGGCGTCTGGAATAGTGCGCAATGCCGTAAGCAACTGATGACGCTCGTCATTGGTTCCGGTTCCGAGTGCCGCCGAAATTGCGCACGACAGCAGCGCACCTGCAGCTACTTGCGAATAGAAAGCCTTCGTGCTGGCCACGCTCATTTCCACGTCGCGTCCATCAGAGGTGAACAACACACCATCGGCTTTTGCAGACAACTCGCTGCCGCGACGATTCACGATGGCAAGCACCGATGCCCCTCGAGTGCGAGCCAAGTCAACTGTGCGATTGGTATCAGTGGTTGTGCCACTTTGGCTAATCGCAATAATCAATGTGTCCGTCATGTCGAGCTGCAATTGAAAGCCGGACAATTCGGTGGCTGGCAATGCATCAACTTGCACACGGTGATCCACCATCGTGCGCAACAATTGCGACATGCTGCGACCAGCAATGGCTGCTGTTCCTTGACCAATTACCCGAATGCGCGTGAAAGTTCCGGCCGCAAGTTTTGCTCGAATATCGTCTGGCAACACCGTGGCATCAAGCGTTGCTTCAAGCTGCCCGTTGCGCTCAGAAATTTTTCCGCGCAATGTCTTACGGAAACTCAGCGGTGCTTCTGCAATTTCCTTTGACAAGAAGTGCTTATGCTCGCCGCGATCGATGTCGCGCGTGGTCACTTCGGCAATGGAAACCTTGCTGTCTTCTAGTGGAATTGACGTTCCGTCGTAGGCAAGCATGCGCATGCCGGCAAGCGTTCCCGCGTTGTCGCCGTCCAATGCAATGACCTGGCCACGGCTTGATGGGTTGTTCGCATCGGCAAGTGACTCGCCGTCCATGCGCACATAGTGCAACGTCTCTTCGACAACGCCATACGGCTCGCTCGCCACGATGAAACGGTCTTCGGCAATTCCGACATACAAACCCTGACCACTTCCGCGAAGTGCGAGCATCATCGAATTTGGTTCGTCGGCGCTGGCAACGGCAATCGCCACGCTTCCTTCAAACTCGGCAACAGTTTCTCTGAATGCATCCACAAATGGCATTCCCGCTGCGTTTTTACGGGCAACTACCGTTGGAATGACTTTCGCATCGGTAGTAATTGGCTCTGCAATATGCAATCCATTCCGTACCTTGATGTCTGCATGGTTATCCACGTCGCCATTTAACGCTGCAAGCATGTACGGAGCTGCCGAACTGCCGCCAACTTCTTCACTATTTACTGGGTGCGCATTGGGTTCAGAAATGATTCCCACACTCGCCCAACGGGTGTGGCCAAGTATTGACACTCGAGTATTCGGTTGACTTACGAGTAACCGCAACAATGCATCATTGGCAACTGTTGTTCGCATTGCGCGCGTGTTGTCGCCTAATTCGCCAATTTCTGCAGCTGCTTTGTATACGAACGACCAAGCACGACTTCCTGGGCCGACGCGCACCGAACCGTTGGTGAACAGGGCATCGTCAAGACGACCAGCAAGTAACGGAGCAACTCGCTTATCGGTTGTGTCTAGGCCGTGCCCCCACACCAACACGTTCACTCCGGCGGAATCGCGGCCACGAACCTCCATGCGATCGAGTGCAGAAAAGGCTTGCTGAATAGAAAGGTACGCATTGCGAGCACTTGCACTTGCGTCTTTTCCTGCCAAGTCGCCAACGGCCTTTGCAGTACGTAAGCGATCATTGCGTAACGACCAGGTGGCATCACGAAGTGCAATGAGTTCGTTGCTCCGTCGCTCAACTTCGCGCGTAGATAGCCCAGATTCAGATTCCAACTGCGCTTCGGACCCTGTTGCCAGAGCATCCAGTTGATCAAGGCGAGACACCAAACCAGTAACGAGAGCAATGTTGTCGATCAAGGTTCCAAGCCCAGACTCACCGCGCAGCGATGCATCTGCTTCACCTACCAGGCGACCAGATTCAGCGATGTTTCCAGAAGCACCCGCAGCAATTGCTCGGTCGAGGGCATCCAGAATGTCGGCGGCAAGTGGCAATGGTCTTGCCGAGGGCCGCGACACAACGCAGATGATGCCGCACATGGGTACTAGGTTACCGAACCCCGCCGAAGCGTTGCGATGCAACCTCGGCAAGCCCTTGCGCCACAGCATCTGCAGTTTCCTGCGTCGCTGCTTCCACCATTACTCGAACAACCGGCTCGGTTCCGCTCGCGCGCAAAAGCACTCGTCCAACACCACTTAGTCGCAGTGTTGCTTCTGCAATTTCGGCGGCAAGTACTTCTGCTGGATCATGCACCACTTGTGCAACACGAATGTTGATCAATGTTTGTGGAAGTGACGTCATTGCATTGCGTGCAAGCGTTGCAAGCGGTTGTGCTTCACGCCTCACCAGGTCAACAAGCATCGCCCCTGCAAGCAAGCCATCTCCGGTTGTTGCGTGATCACGATAAATAATGTGTCCACTTTGCTCGCCACCCAATACCAATCCGTGCTCGTCAAAGGCAACAAGAATATTTCTGTCGCCAACTGGTGTGGTAATCACATTGATTCCTGCTTTTTTCATCGCTTGATGAAAACCAGCGTTCGTCATGACGGTTACTGCGACCGAGTTTGACTTCAACTTTCCGCGTTTGTGTAAGTCGACAGCGGCAAGTGCAATCAGATGATCGCCGTCGACAACGTCGCCAACATGGTCAACCGCAATTACGCGGTCTCCGTCACCATCAAATGCAAGACCTAAATCGGCTTTGTGCAAGCGCACTGCCTCACTCACTACTTCTGGATGAGTAGCGCCACACGCATCGTTAATATTTTTGCCGTTTGGTCGGTCATTCAACACAATGACCATTGCGCCAAGTCGCGCAAATACTTCGGGCGCAACCTCGCTCATGGCGCCATTGGCACAATCCAGCACCACACGAATAGTGGAAAATGCCAGAACAGGAAACAATCCAACGATGTGGGATACATATTCGTCAAGCAAATCGACTTGCTTGGCCGCAGCTGTCGCCACTGTTGCCGAACCAGTCATGTGCGACTCAATTGCGTCTTGCTGAGCATCGCTTAACTTCACTCCACCGTTAGCAAACAACTTCACTCCGTTGTCCAGATACGGGTTGTGTGAAGCCGTAATCGCAGCGCTGGCACAGCCTCGTTTCGCTGCCAGAAATGCAATTGCAGGCGTTGGGGCTACTCCGAGAAGTTCAACCGAAATACCACCGGCAAGCAATCCGTTAGCGAGCGCAGTCTCTAATTGCTTTCCCGATTCACGAGTGTCGCGGCCAACCAAAACCTTGCTTACGCCAAGTTCACGCGCAGCAACCATCCCGAGTTCTGCGACATATTGCTCGGTAAGTTCCGTGAAGGCAACTCCACGTACACCGTCGGTGCCGAATCGAAGCATTGTTTACACACTCATTCGCGCGAGGTACATCGCGCGAACCAAAACGTGATTAGCGCTTTGTGTACTGAGGCGCCTTGCGCGCCTTCTTGAGGCCGTACTTCTTGCTTTCCTTTTTGCGCGAGTCGCGAGTAAGCAAGCCAGCTTTGCGAAGCACTGAGCGCTTCGTTTCGTCCAACTCGAGGATTGAGCGAGCAATCGCCATGCGAAGTGCGCCAGCTTGGCCAGCAATTCCGCCGCCCTTAATGTCGCAGTCAACGTCGTACGTTGTTTCTGCTTCTACAACACGAAATGCTTCGGTTGCTGCAGCACGCTGCAATGCGTTTGGAAAGTAATTCTCAAACTCACGTCCATTGATTACTACCTTGCCATTACCCGGACGCAAACGCACGCGTGCGACTGCTTCCTTGCGACGACCGGTTGTCTGTGTCAGTGGCTTTGTTCCCACGGTTGCTCCTCTATTCGATCTTTAGTAATCAGCGCGCTTTTGCGTGCGGGATATTCAAAACTTTTGGTGACTGTGCTTCGTGACCGTGCTCTGGTCCTGCGTGAACTTTCAACTTCTTGATCATTTGACGACCAAGTGGTCCTTTAGGCAACATGCCACGAATGGTGCGACGAATCGCATCTTCTGGCTTACGGCTCAACAAGTTGCCGTACGTCTGTGAGCGCAAACCGCCTGGGTAACCGCTGTAGTCGTGAACGAGTTCTTTGTCTGCCTTGCCCTTGGTGAGAACAATCTTTGATGCATTGACAATGACGACATGGTCACCGGTGTCCATGTGCATAGCGAACATTGGCTTGTGCTTGCCGCGCAAAATTGATGCAACTTCTGTGCACATGCGACCAAGAACCAAACCGTCGGCATCAACAACATGCCACTCGCGTTTAATTTCACTTGCTTTTGGACTGTACGTGCGCATCATAAAAAACTACTTTCGAAAACTGAGGACTTGGCCGAAAACTCAGCCAAACGCTGCCCCTATGGACCTTTTCAGGATAGGGGTCGCGAGGGTCTAATCACAATCGGCTGGGTAGCCAACTTCCCATAAAATCAAGCCCTGCGGGGGTGCCACTGGCGCAGCCTGTGCCCGGTCGCCAGAAACGATCAGGCCACGCATATCGCTAGGCGGACGCTTGCCCAGGCCAATTTCAATGAAGGTGCCGACCAGCGCCCGAACCATTTGATGGCAAAAGGCATTCGCCCGAACATCGAACCGCAACACTCCCTCACCAAGGTCAAGCCAATCGGCATTCATCACATGTCGACGCATGGAGTGCTCGAACGTGTCGTTTTCGTCAGCTGGCTTTGGCTTGCGGCAAAATGCCGAAAAATCATGCTCGCCAATCACCGCGTCTGAAGCGAGTTGCATTGCTCGCAGCTTGAGCGGCTTGATGACATGCCACGCGGAGTCAACCATAAATGGGTTTGGCGTTTCCGAGTTCAACACTGTGTAGCGATACGAACGCCATAACGCTGTGTAACGCGCATGAAAATCGGGTTTTGTCCACACCGCTTCTCGAACTGCAATCGATGGAGCGCATAGCGAATTCAGTTGCTTCATTAACACAGGTAAATTCACGCGCTCTGGTAAATCTGCACCAATCATTTGTCCCCACGCATGCACACCTGCATCGGTGCGCCCTGCAGGAATGATTTTTACTTCTTCTTGCAAAATTTGTGCAAGCGCACCTTCAATCGTGGACGCGACTGTGTCAACGCCTGGATTAGTGGCAAAGCCGTGAAATTGATCGCCCTTGTAGGCGATCGTCATGCGTGCGCGACGCATGGCCATGATGAATCAGACGAGTTCGATGCGCGCCATTGGTGCATTGTCACCATGGCGTGGACCAAGCTTGAGCACGCGGGTGTATCCACCATTGCGGCCGGTGTAGCGAGGTGCAACAACGTTGACCAACTTGTTGGTCATTTCCTTATCATTCAAATACGACTGGATCTGACGAATGCGGTGAATGCGCATTGGGCCTTCGCCCTGAGCCTTGATTGCCTTCGTAATCAACTTCTCCGCGATTGGGCGAAGCGCCTTGGCCTTGCCTTCGGTGGTCACAATGCCCTCAGCAGCAAAAAGTGATGCAGCGAGGTTCGCCATCAACAACTTTTGATGGTGTGGGCTATGTCCGAAGCTTCGGGCTCGTCTTGGTGTGGCTGGCATGTCTCATCGTCTCCTATGAAGTGGTGCGTATTGGTGCGCTATCAGATGCGCAGTGACAATCCGCGTTCGTCGAGCTTCAACTTGATTTCATCCAACGACTTCTGACCGAAGTTGGTGATGTTCAATAGATCTTCTTCACTGCGAAGCAACAATTCGCCAACAGTGTTCACCTGTGCACGCTTCAAGCAGTTACGAGGACGCTCGCTCAAGTCGAGGTCTTCAATGCTCAAGTCGAGGTCTGGCGAACCAGCACCCGTGCCTGCAAGTTCACCAAGTTCGAGTGCCATTGGCGCATCGCTCATGGTTGCTACAAGGTCGACCAATGAACGAAGTGTTGCGCCTGCTGATGCAAGTGCTTCACGTGGCTCGATGGTTCCATCAGTTTCGATGTCGATGATGATCTTGTCGTAGTTCGTTGACTGCTCAACGCGTGTTGGCTCTACAAGGTAGGTGCAACGACGTACTGGTGAGAAGATTGCATCGATTGGAATGATGCCAATCACCTTGCGGGTGTCGCGGTCGCTTGATGCGTAACCTTTGCCACGCTCGATGGTGAGGTCTACAACCAAACGGCCCTTTGCCGACAATGTGGCAATGTGCTGTGACTTGTTGAGAATTTCAACACCAGTTGGGCACACGATGTCTGCTGCAGTGATGTCTGCTGGACCCTTCACATCAAGTGTGATGACTACTGCTTCATCACTTTCAGAGACAACAACGATGTCCTTCAAGTTCAAAATGATTTCGGTGACATCTTCGGTGATGCCTTCGATGACGTCGAACTCGTGAAGAGCTGACTCGAACTTGACCGAAGTGATCGCTGCGCCAGGGATTGACGACAACAACATGCGGCGAAGCGAGTTGCCAATGGTATGACCAAGGCCTGGCTCGAGTGGACCTACAGAAAACTTCTGACGGTTACCTTCTGGCGAACCGATTGCTTCAACTGATGGGCGCTGAATAACAAGCATTGATTTCTCCTATTGCCAATTCGTTTAGGGGTTACTTCGAGTAAAGCTCAACAATGAGCTGTTCACGTACTGGTACATCGATTTGTTCGCGTGATGGAAGTTCGCGAACCGTGACTTGCTTGCCACCTTCGGCACGATCAATCCAACCAACCATTTTGTGGTCGAGTGTGTCAATGTTGTGCTGAATAACGATCATGTTTGCGGCCTTCTCAGAAAGCGTGACAACTTGTCCGCGACCAACGCTGTATGAAGCAATGTTCACGCGCTTGCCGTCAACCAATACAAGGCCGTGGCTCACGAACTGACGTGCCTGCGGACGGGTGTTTGCCCAGCCTGCGCGGTACACAACATTGTCTAAGCGACACTCAAGCAAACGGAGCAAGTTTTCACCGGTTGGGCCAGCCAAACGTGTTGCCTCTTCGTACGCCTTGCGGAACTGACGCTCGAGTACACCGTAGATGTACTTGGCCTTCTGCTTTTCCTGCAACTGCAAGAGGTATTCACTGCCAGCACCACGACGACGCGTACGGCCGTGTGTTCCTGGTGGGAATGGGCGACGCTCAAGAGCCTTTGAGCCCTTGGTGTTTTCGTAAATGTTGACACCGAGACGGCGCGAAATACGCACCTTTGGTCCTGTATAGCGAGCCATGACTTACGGCCTCTTTCGCTTTGGCTGAAGGCAACCGTTGTGTGGAACTGGCGTTACATCTTTAATGCCAGACACTTCGATGCCAAGGTTTTGAATAGAACGAAGTGCGGTATCGCGACCCGAACCCGGGCCCTTTACATGCACTTCAACGCGACGAAGACCTTGTTCCATTGCTGCACGGCCTGCTTTTTCTGCTGCCATTTGTGCTGCGTATGGGGTTGACTTGCGCGAACCGGAGAATCCAACGCCGCCGGACGATGCCCATGAAATGACATTGCCTTCAGTGTCGGTGATGGACACGATGGTGTTGTTGAACGAACTCTTGATGTGCACAACGCCGGTCGCAATATTTTTGCGATCGCGCTTGCGCTTACGGGGTGCTGGTGCCTTTGCCATGATTTACTTCCTCACTGCCATCTTCTTGTTGGCCACAGTCTTTTTCGGACCCTTGCGAGTACGAGCGTTGGTGTGTGTGCGCTGGCCACGTACAGGGAGACCCTTGCGGTGACGCGTTCCTTGGTATGAACCAATTTCAATCTTGCGCTTGATGTCGGTCTGCACATCGCGACGAAGGTCGCCTTCAACCGTGAGGCTGTTTTCGATGTACATACGAATCTTGTTGACTTCAGAGTCGGTGAGATTGCGAACACGAGTGTCTGGGTTGAGATCGAGTTCCTTGCACATTTTTTGCGCAGTGGTGTTACCAATGCCGAAAATGTAGGTAAGCGAAATCACCAAACGCTTTTCGCGTGGGATGTCTACTCCTGAAATACGTGCCATCTGATGTTCCTTCTCAGCCTTGACGTTGCTTGTGACGAGGGTTTTCGCAAATCACCATCACGCGACCGTGCCGGCGAATGACCTTGCACTTTTCGCAAATTTTCTTGACGCTTGGTTTAACTTTCACTTCGGCCTCGTGATTGGTGTTCGATTATTTGGTTATGAAATCTGTTATTTATGTCGGTATGTAATGCGACCTCGTGTGAGGTCATATGGCGTTAGCTCTACTTGGACTTTGTCCCCTGGCAAGATACGGATGTAATTCATTCGCATCTTTCCTGAAATATGAGCTAACACTGTGTGTCCGTTTTCGAGTTCGACGCGAAACATTGCGTTAGGCAGCGACTCTGTAATTGTGCCTTCCAGCACAATTGCATCTTCTTTGTTTTTTGGCAGGGCTTTCTCCTCAAACACACGGACATACAAGCCAGTCGGAAGGAAATCCCTCCAAAAGACGAAGGGTTATGCTACCGCCGCATTCCCCTGCCCCAAAACCCCAAAACACAAGGAGATGAGTGAATTAGGCAGGGTCATGATTAGCGATTCTTAATGCCGGCAACAGCCGTGCGAAGGCGGGCAAACACCTCATCTGGGGTGCCCAGTCCATCGACGACGGCCAGCTTGTTCTGGTCTTTGTAATGGGCGATCAACGGTGAGGTCATGGCGTCATAGAGGTCAAGGCGGTGATTGATGGCTTCTGGGGTGTCATCAGCTCGCTGCACCACGGATCCACCACACTTTTCGCAGTTCCAGGGGCTGGCTTCGTTGCCAGTAGCCACATAGTTGGCCTGGCACTGCTCACAGACGCGACGTGCCGACAAGCGACTGAGTACGAGTTCACGCTTCACCTCGAGGTCAATAACCAGGTCAATTGGGCGAACTTCGCTGATGTGGTCGAGCGCTTGGGCCTGAGCAACGGTGCGCGGAAAGCCATCCAAAATGAAGCCATTCACACGTGCGTCCTCTTCGCCGATGCGACCTTGCACCAAGCTGATCATCAGTTCGTCGTTCA
>JBAXBR010000005.1:0-45690 GCA_037141855.1 Actinomycetota bacterium
TCGCTGCTGTATCCGACCGCGCAACCGATGAACTCGATGTGTTGTTCAACACTTCTGCTGGTCGTGACTACCTAGTGCAACGCAAACATATTCCACAAGAAGTGGTCGACGCCCTGCCACACTTTGGTTTCTCGGCTATCTGCAACACCATTGCCGCCATCAAGACTGCAAAGTTGCTTGGCCTTGGTGAAGACGATGTGCTCATCACTATCGCTACAGACGGTGCAGATTTGTACCCAAGCGAGCGTGTGAAGACCATGAAGAAGCGATTTAACGACAACTTCACACAAGTCGATGCAGCCGAGGTATTTGCGGAACATTTGGCAACAGTGCAGACCGACTCCATGATTGATTGCACCGAGCGCGATCGCAGCCGAATCTTTAACCTTGGCTATTACACGTGGGTCGAGCAACAGGGCACGCCTCTTTCGGTTTTTGAAGCGCGCCGTTCACAGTCGTTCTGGCAGAACTTGCGTAGCCACGTTCCTACATGGGATGCGTTGATTACCGAGTTCAACGCACGCGTCGCAGCTACCAAGTAGTTGACGATGACTATGCTCGCTCAACCGCAAGTTGGGTGGAAGTGTGCTGTGTGTGGCGAGCGAGTTGCAATAGGTACGCCGCTGTCATGGCGTTGTCCGAACTCAAACGAGAACGACACTCATCATGTGTTGCAGATTGAGCAGCCAATAGCACCCCTGCGCAGCACAGGTGACGACAACCCGTATATCGCATTTCGCAAATACTTGGCCTGGGACTCATTTGCAGCCGCGTTAGGAATGTCCGAAGACGAGCGCATTGCATTGATTCGTGAAGCCGATGTCGCGGTAGAACGCGTCGCCGGAACGGGGTTTCGTTTCACTCCATTCGCTCGCCACGATGCGCTCTCCGATGCACTTGGGTTCACTGCTGCCGGCGGAGTGTGGGTAAAAGATGAAACTGATGGCGTAGCTGGTTCGCATAAGTCGCGTCATCTCTTCACTGAAATGTTGCACTTACTCGCTGCAGAAAAAACGGGAACAGCATCGTGGTCAACAACTGATGCTCGTCCTCCGCTTGCTATTGCATCGTGTGGCAACGCAGCATTTGCTGCTTCAACACTCGCCAAGGCAATGAGCTGGCCAATTGAAGTGTTCGTTCCTGAAAATGCAGCCGCAGAACTGACAGATTTACTACTTTCAGTTGGCGCAAATATCGTGCGTTGTCCGCGTTTGGCAAATGATGCACCGGGTGATCCGTGTGTGCATCGCTTCCGTGAAGCAGTTGCCAAAGGCGCAATTCCGTTTGGCGTTCAGGGAACTGAAAATGCGTGGTGCCTCGATGGCGGTCGCACGATTGGTTGGGAAATGGCCGACAGTATGGAACGCGTCAGTGGACCACCGCTCGACAGAGTATTCATGCAAGTTGGTGGTGGTGCTTTTGCTGCGTGTGGAAGTGCTGGTTTGTATGCGGGTGGACTGCGACCGAAGCTTCACGCAGTGCAGACGCAAGGTTGTGCGCCGCTTGCTCGCGCATGGCAACACGCAAGCGAAACTGGCGGCGGGAAAAATGCAGGATCCCGCTGGTCTGAGTGCATGTGGCCGTGGGAGAACGTGGAGTCGTCGCTTGCAGACGGAATTTTGGATGACGAAACGTACGACTGGATCGGCGTGTGCAACGCAATGGCGGAAAGCGGTGGCTCGCCAGTTGTTGCAACTGAGCAGCACGTTGTCGACGCATACGCGCTTGCGCACAAGGTGACAACCATCGATGTGAGCCCAACGGGAACGGCGGGGCTTGCAGGACTGCTCGCGATTCGTGGCGAAATCGCCAATGATGAACGCGTCGTCGTGGTGTTTAGTGGTGTTCGGCGTCACTTCATGCCACTCCCTACTGCGCAATAGTGGGGTAGTAGTCTGATCGCCATGAGTAACAGCCCACTTCACTTGCCAAACGCGCCATTTGCACAAGATGGCGGCCCCGATGCACAAAGCAACATCTTCCTTCGGTTGTTGAAGAGCCGAGTCATCATGTTGGGCAGCGATGTGAATGACGATGTTGCCAATCAAATTTGTGCACAGCTGTTGTTCCTTGAAGGCGAAGATCCAAAAGCAGATGTGTGGCTGTATATCAACAGTCCTGGCGGTTCAGTAACTGCAGGTATGGCTATTTACGACACCATGCAGTTCATTAGTTGTGACGTAGCAACCGTGTGCTTGGGTCTTGCTGCCTCGATGGGCCAGTTCTTGCTTACCGCAGGAACAGCGGGCAAGCGATACACGCTGCCAAACGCGCGCATCATGATGCACCAGCCACTCGCCGGTCTTCGTGGTCAAGCCTCAGACATTGCAATTCAGGCTGAGCAATTGCAGTACACCAAGAAGCGCATGGCCGAGCTCATTGCCTTCCACTCCGGACAAAAGATCGAGCAGATTCAACAAGACTCAGAGCGCGATCGTTGGTTCACGCCAGATCAGGCAAAAGAATACGGTCTTGTCGACAAAGTAATTGTGAAGCGCGGCGAAATTCGCTAACTGAATTACGGCGTTACTTGAACGCCAAGTGAAATATCAACGCCACACGTTGCCTTCACCCAGTCAGAGGCAGCCTTGGAATGAGCTTCTGAGGCGTACGCCAAGTCTGCGACATGTTGCACGCTGTCTGCGTCGTCGGCCTTCACTTGCGATGCAGCAGTCATTAGCTCTGTGAGCGCGTCCCAATCTTGCTGTATTTCAAGCGGTGCAACTTTTTGCAGCCTGGTGAAGTGACCAACTGCGGCGTTCACTTCATCCACGGTTGCAGGCATCACAGAAATTCCGGGCATTTCTTTTGCCAGCTGGCGACAGAAGTTTGTTCCTGTGCGTGGGGTCTGCGCGCAAGCCGAAACAGCGATTGACACGATGATGCACAGTGGAATGAGGCGACGCACCCGAACATTCTCACAGGATTGAATGCAGAGATGGTGGCACTCCATATGAGCTTCCGAATGCACATATGCAGGCACACCTCAGTGCATGTCATTTGTATCCATTCGCTCTGCGACATTGCTTGGTGTGCAGGGCGCCCCTGTCGATATTGAAATTCATTTAGGAATGGGACTGCCGGGGTTCACTATTGTTGGCCAGCCCGACGAAGCGTGCCGCGAATCTCGCGACAGAGTGCGGGCAGCGTTGTTGTCGTGCGACTTGCCGTGGCCAAACAAGCGCATCACCGTCAACTTGGCAAATGGGGCAAACGAACGCAAGGGCGGTGCCGGGCTAGACGTGGCAATTGCCATTGGTTTACTAGTAGTACAGGAAGTGCTGACCGCAGAATCGGTATCTGAATTCGCCTTTGTTGGTGAACTCGGACTTGATGGTTCGTTGCGCAGTGTTCCCGGAGTCGTTCCACTCGTTGCTTCACTTGATGATCGAGTGGTGGTAGTTCCCCGTGTTGCCGAGCGAGAGGCTCAAGTTGCGTCACGTCGTGTTGTTCGTTCGGTTTCCAATCTTGCCGAATTGGTCCGTTGTATTCGCCAGGAAGAGCAGTGGCAGCAATCGGTCGACGTACATATTGAGCACATACAACATGACATGCCTGACATGTCCGATGTGCGTGGGCAAAGCGCTGCGCGACATGCTTGCGAAATTGCTGCGGCTGGTGCGCACCACATGTTGCTCGTTGGTCCGCCCGGAGCTGGAAAGTCAATGCTTGCGCAACGCCTTGTTGGAATATTGCCCAGTCTGTCTGCGCATGATGCGGTGATCACCACCACAATTCATTCGGCAGCGCATTTAGCACTGCCGGCAATTGGTTTGGTGAGCAGGCCACCGCTGCGAGCACCACATCACTCAACTTCGCTAGTTGCCATGGTCGGAGGCGGAACGTCGGCGTTACGTCCTGGGGAAATTTCGTTAGCCACAAATGGTGTGCTGTTCCTAGACGAATTAGGAGAGTTTGCGCCAAGTGTTCTCGACGCCCTGCGTCAGCCGCTAGAGGAAGGTGTTGTGCGCGTTGCGCGTGCGAAGTCATCGGTGCAGTTGCCAGCAAAGTTTTTGTTAGTTGCCGCTACTAATCCGTGCCCGTGCGGTGAAGGCACTCCTGGCTTGTGTGTGTGCGACGATCGTGCGAAGCAGAAATATTTACGTCGATTCTCTGGGCCATTGCTTGATCGATTCGATTTACGTGTTGCGGTTACTCGTCCTCACGTTGATGAATTACTTGCAGCGAAATCTTCTGAATCAAGTCACGACATTGCATTGCGAGTTGCGCAGGCACGCGAACTTGCCCTGAACAGAAATGGTTGCGTCAACTCGGCGCTGTCGGCCGATGCATTAGACAAGTTCGCGCCACTGAGTCCAGCGGCGGCCGCGTTGCTTCGGCATCATGTAGAACGCGGGCGACTGTCTGGTCGTGGCTATCACCGAATTCGACGAGTTGCTCGAACGGTGTCCGACCTGCGAGACCAGTCCGAATATGTCGAAGAAGTTCACGTAGCTGTTGCGCTCGCGCTTCGAGTTGGTGTGCAGCCGCAGTTCTCCGGAGACCGGATTGCGCAGTCATGATGGCGCTCAATGACGAGCGAGTAGTTGCAGCGGTGTTGGCTACTAAGCCAATGTTGACTAGTCGCAAGCTGTCGCAACTGCTGGACAAGCAATCACCAAGTGAAGTCGCGTCAATGCTCGGTGATAATCAGCTGACGTTGCAGGAATGCGAGCGAATGGCGCAGCGTCTTGAACTCACTGCTATGTCGGTCACTCATGTTGGTGCGCCTGAATATCCGTTCATGTTGCAGAATGATCCGTCGCGTAGTCCCGTGTTGTTTTTCCGCGGCGATCTTGGCGCGCTCAATCAACGTCGGGTTGGCATCGTGGGAACGCGTTCTGCAACAGCTGCTGGCAGATACATGGCGTCGCACATTTCGTTCGACCTTGCCGAGCAGGGAATTGCAACTGTGTCTGGTCTTGCCAGAGGAATTGATGCATGGGCGCACAAAGGGGTATCGGTTGCGTACTCGCGTTCAACCGACCACTCACGGTTGGGCATTCCTATCGGGGTAGTGGCATCTGGTCTCGATGTGGTGTATCCAAAAGAAAACATTGAACTGTGGAATTTCATTTCCGAACATGGCTTGCTGCTCAGCGAATCCCCGCCGGGAACATCTCCCGAGCCGTACCGATTCCCACTGCGAAATCGAGTGCTCGCTGCATTGTCGGAAGTGGTTGTCGTGGTTGAGTCGCGAGCCACCGGCGGTTCCATGATCACCGTTGAAGAAGCGCAAAAGCGCGACATCACGGTGATGGCCGTACCTGGTTCGCCTCGTAATGCTTCTTCGGCTGGAACAAATTTGTTATTGCAGCAGGGGTGTGCACCGGTGGTGTCTGTAGACGATGTGCTCGTTGCACTGGGGCTCGACACACGCCGAGTGCACCCTCCGCTGTTTGACGATCGAAGTTCGTTGTTGCCAGACGATGCAGCCCTTGTGTCTGCCATGGCCGGTGATGCACTCACACTTGATCAACTTGTGCTTCGAACACGACGCGATGTGGTCGACATTGCTTTTGCCCTTGGCCGCATGGAGTCGATGGGTTGGGTGGTGAACAATGGCGGTTGGTGGGAGGTGCTCGGTGTGCAAACACCAACGGGGTACGGTGGAAATCATGCAGGCAGCCACCGCTTGGGAAATTGACGACTTCGCCACGTCGCTCACTGCAGCCTCTGTCAACACCGTTTCTGCCTACGTCAGCGACATCACTCAGTTCGCAAATTGGGTAGAGCGCCAGTCAATTGTTGACCCACGAAGTGTCACCAAAGATGTAGTTCGGCAATACATCGGGTTTCTCACCACCATGAAAATGGCCAAGCGCAGTGTTGGCCGAAAGGTTGCTGCACTCCGCAAATATTTTGCGTGGCTAGTGCGCGATCACAAAATAGAGATCGATCCAACCGCTGGCGTTCGCACTCCAACTGACACCGGGCGGCTTCCAAAGGTGCTCACGAACGAACAGCTGAATGCACTTCTGCATGCAACAAATGACGAAGACCCAGACTGGAAGAAGGCGCGCGACACGGCGATTATCGAATTGCTGTACGGCAGCGGATTGCGTGTAAGCGAATTGTGTTCACTCGACGTGGACAGCGTGAATGTGAAACAACAGGCAGTCATCGTGACGGGTAAGGGCAATAAGCAACGACGAGTTCCGGTAAGCGAACCTTCGCTTGTTGCGCTCACATCATGGGCGCTACTGCGGCCGGAAGTTTCGGCAGATTCATCTGAAGTAGCGCTATTCGTCAATAGTCGCGGTGGTCGGCTTGGCACGCGAGATGTGCGCCGCGTTATTGATGCGCGTTCACTTGCCCCCACGCACCCTCACGCGCTCCGCCACACGTTTGCAACGCACTTGCTCGATAACGGAGCCGACTTGCGGGCGGTTCAAGAGTTGTTGGGGCATAGCGATGTAGCAACGACTCAGCGTTATACGCATGTGAGCAAAGAGCGATTGAAGTCGGCCTACGGGGTATCTCATCCGCGGGCATAATTACAGGACATGAATGCTCTGCCCGTTCGCCTGACAATTGAGGATGCTTGGCAGCAATGGCACGACGGCAAAGACCCAATTGCACGTGAATGGTTAGTTGTTCACTACGCCTCACTGATCAAGTTCGTTGCCGGTCGACTTGCAGCCGGTTTGCCCAAACGTGTGGACACGGGAGATTTAGTTTCTGCTGGAGTGTTCGGATTGATGAATGCCATTGATCGGTACGACCCATCGCAGGGAGCAAAGTTTGAAACGTATGCGATTCCTCGCATACGAGGAGCAATTCTTGACAGCCTGCGCGCACTCGACTGGGTTCCACGTAGCGTGCGTTCGAAGGCACGATCAGTGGAACAAGCGATGTCCACGCTTGAACATGAATTAGGTCGTTCTCCGTCTGAAGAAGAAATTGCGGTGAAGTTAGAAATCTCCGATACCGATTTTCAAAAATGGTTGTCCGACATTGCTGCTGGTTCGGTGGGTCCGCTAGATCACGTGGTTGCCGATAACACGGCCACAGCCACACATTCAGATATGCATCGTGCAACCAGTCCAGACGCAGTCGTTGAAGCAGACGAAACGCGCAGAATAATGCGCCAAGAAATGAAGAAGCTTCCAGAAAAAGAACGAACAGTTCTTGTGTTGTATTACGAAGAGAATCTCACGCTTGCCGAAATTGGTGATGTGCTCGGTGTAACCGAGAGCAGAGTGTCGCAGATTCATACGAAGGCGGTGTTGCAATTGCGCTCACGTCTTCGTGCTGCCGAAATTGATTGAGTTCATTACGGCGCTGTGTGCGCTGATGTTGCCGACGCAATTTGCTGTTGCAGATTCGTTTCGTGCTCCGACGTGCACATGGTGTGCTGGTAATCGCGGGATCGAATACGTCACCCCGCCACATGCCCCGGTGTATTCGGCAGCCAGTGGCGAAATCACCTTTGTGGGGTCTGTGGCGGGAGTGAACTATGTGGTGGTGCGCGATCCGCACAACGTGTTGGTCACCCACGGCCGGCTTGAAAGCGTCGCGGTAAAGGCAGGAGACCGCGTAACTTCGGGCTTTCGTATTGGGTCATCAAGCGGAGGCCTGTACATCGGGGTCCGCTATTTGGGTGCATATCTCGACCCAACAACGTGTGCCCCTTCAACAAACAACCCAAGTGGGCTAAGGCCCAGAGCCGTTTTAGTGCCGATACACTCACACGGGCCGTAAAACCGCGGTGCAGTACTAAATACACATACTTGAGTTCCACCCTGTGGTCGTGAAAGCGCCGGGGCTCAGGTTTCCTAACCACAGGAGAGGAGAAAGTCATGGCAATCGTCAGCATGCGCCAAATGCTTGAAGCAGGCGTGCACTTCGGACACCAAACCCATCGTTGGAACCCGCGAATGAAGCGATTCATTTTCGGTGAGCGCAATGGTATTTACATCATCGATCTTGAGCAGACGCTCGATCGCGTAGACACGTCATACAAGTTTGTTCGCGACATGGTTGCAAACGGCGGAAGCATCTTGTTCATCGGAACCAAGAAGCAAGCACAAGATCCAATCAAGTTCTTCGCTGACAAGTGCGGCATGCCGTACATCAACGAGCGTTGGTTGGGCGGAATGCTCACCAACTTCGACACCATTTCAAAGCGTGTTCAGAAGATGCAGGACTACGAGCGCATGCGCGACACCGGCGAGTTCGAGCTCATGCCGAAGAAGGAAGCTCTTCTTATCTCGCGTGAACTTGAGAAGTTGCAGAAGAACCTTTCAGGTATTCGCAACATGGCACGTCGCCCAACGGCAGTGTTCATCATTGACACCGTGAAGGAAAGCATTGCAGTTACCGAAGCGAACAAGCTTGGTATTCCTGTTATTGCGGTTGTGGACACCAACGTGAACCCAGACCTCATCACCTTCCCAATTCCTGGTAACGACGACGCAATTCGTGCAAACGAATTGATGTCACGCGTGATCTGCGAAGCAGTTATTGAAGGTCGCTTCATTGCAGAAAAGACTTCTGGTCGTTCATCGGCACCTGCCGCTGCACCAGCTCCACGCAGTGCAGATGAGCAAGCAGCATTCGAAGCACAGCAAGATGCCGCTCGTAAGTCAGCAGCAGAAGCACAGGCTCAGCGCGATGCACGTGTTGCATCAGCAACCGAAACAAAAGTCGAAGGCTGATCATGTCGTTTACCGCTAAAGACGTTGCATCACTGCGCGCCACAACAGGTGCAGGAATGATGGATTGCAAGAAGGCGCTTGAAGAAAACGGTGGAGACATCGAAGCGTCAAAGCAATGGTTGCGTGAAAAGGGCCTTGCAGCAAGTGCAAAGCGTGACGATCGCGAGAGCGCGCAAGGCGTTGTGGCTGTAAAAGTCACAGGCAATGTTGCCGCAATCGTGAAACTCAAATGCGAAACCGACTTCGTTGCTGGAAGCGATCAGTTCATCGCAGAAGCCGAAACTCTGGTCGATTTGGTCATTGCCAAGGGCGAAGCAGCAGTGAGCGAACGCAATCAGCAACTTGAAGACCTCAAGATATTGCTCAAGGAAAAGATCGACCTCGGAGACGTAGTTCGTTTCGAAGCAGCTTCGGGCAATGTTCTTGACATGTACTCACATATTCAAGGTGGTCGCGGTGTAAACGGCGTCATTGTGGAAATGTCTGGTGCAACACAAGAACTCGCTCACGACATTGCAGTGCACATTGCATTTGCTCGTCCGAAGTACTTGAAGAAGGACGATGTTCCAGCAGACGTCATTGCCGCCGAGCGCGCAACCCTTGAAACGGTTACCCGCAACGAAGGCAAGCCAGAAGCCGCAATCGCCAAAATCGTGGACGGCCGAGTGCAAGGGTTCTTTAAGGACATTGCATTGCTCGAACAGCCGTACGCAAAGGACGATAAGCAGTCCGTTGCTCAGGTCATTGGCAAGTCCACCATCGTGCGTTATTCGCAGGTTGAGATCGGATAGTTGTAGATTTCGTACATGGCTGCACACCAAAAGGCTCGTTGGAATCGAATTGTTCTTAAGCTTTCAGGTGAGGCATTAGCCGAAAAATCTGGGTTCGGTCTCGACACTGATGTGTTGCATCAAGTTGCGACCGAACTGTACGAAACCAAACAAGAACTCGGCGTCGACATTGCCGTAGTCGTTGGTGGCGGAAACTTCTGGCGCGGACTCAAAGGCGCTGGCCAAGGAATGGACCAAGCACAAGCCG
The DNA here is from genome assembly GCA_037141855.1 of Actinomycetota bacterium. Classification (GTDB taxonomy): domain Bacteria; phylum Actinomycetota; class Acidimicrobiia; order Acidimicrobiales; family Ilumatobacteraceae; genus UBA3006. The sequence continues at coordinate 9,699 of JBAXBR010000005.1, forward strand.
ACTACATGGGAATGTTGGCAACTGTCATGAACGGTCTTGCTTTTCAAGACGCACTCGAGCGTGTTGGACAACAATCACGCGTGATGTCAGCTGTTGAAATGCCAAAAGTCGCCGAGCCATACATCCGTCGCCGAGCAGAGCGACACATGGAAAAGGGGCGCATTGTCATTTTGGCTGGTGGAACTGGCAACCCGTTCTTCACCACCGATACTGCAGCTGCGTTGCGTGCAGCAGAAATTTCCGCGCAAGTAATTTTGAAGGGCACTCACTCCGGAGTTGATGGCGTGTACACAGCCGATCCAAAAATTGATAAGACGGCCACGAAGTATTCGCATATCTCGTATCTCGAAGTCATTAATAAGGGTCTAAAAGTCATGGACAGCACGGCTATTACGTTCTGTCGTGACAACAACTTGCCAATCGTGGTATTCAACCTGTTGCAGCGTGGGAACGTGAAGTCCATACTCCTGGGTGAAGAAATAGGTACGCTGGTCGAGTGATTGAAGAGACGTTGCTGGACGCCATGGACAAAATGGCAAGAGCCTGCGATCATGTCCAGTCTCAGTTTTTAGGCGTCCGCACGGGTCGAGCAAACGCCTCGCTTGTTGAGCGCATTCCTGTGGAGTACTACGGGGCAACCGTTCCGTTGCAGCAACTCGCCACCTTTCAGGTGCCTGAAGCGCGGATGCTGATTATTAAGCCTCATGATCGCGGATCAATTGCTGCCATCGAAAAGGGCATTCAGTCCAGTGATCTTGGCGTTTCCCCGGGAAACGATGGCGTGGTCATTCGTTTGTCGTTTCCCATGCTGACAGAAGAGCGTCGCAAGGAATACGTAAAGGTTGTGAAAAACATGGCCGAAGATGGTCGCATCGCATTGCGCAACGTTCGCCGCGATGCTCGCAAAGTTCTTGAGACGTCAGAAAAAGATGGCGACATCTCTAAAGATGACCTTGAGCGAGCAGAAAAAGAACTCGACAAGTTGACACAAGATCACGTTGAACAAATTGAAAAAGCATTTGCTCGTAAGGAACAAGAACTACTCGAAGTGTAAGGAGATCACTCATGGCTGATGACAATTACGGAAGCGACAACACGAACGATCCAACGATTGACTTCGGTGACGAATTCGGCGTTGTGCGTTTTGGAAGCGACGACGACAGTGGTCCAGCACTTTCGTTCGGTGGCAATGAAACCGAGCAACTTCCACATTGGACAGAGCCTGCAACAGGTGAAATTCCACGATTCATGAAGCAGGACACCGATGCTGCTCGTCGTCCGGCTACAGACGTCGATGATGAAACAGGCGTATGGTCGGCATATAGCGAACCATCAACAGGTACACGTCGTCCGCCAGTAGATCTCACCGGTGGTTCACGTCGTTTTGAAACAACTACACCGCCTCCTGTCGAGCGTCCTCGCCGCGAGGGTCGCATCGTGATTGGAACTGATCCAACGGGAGAAACCCGTCGTCCGGTTCCACCACGCGATGCATCTGGTGCACAAACTCGTCCAACTCAAGTCACTCGTGCGGGTCGCCCTGCGCAAGGTGGTCGACCAGGCCAACGTCCAGTGAGCGGTCGACCAGGCGGAACGGGTGCAATGTCGCGTCCTCCAGTTGGCGGCCGTGACTTACCAACTGCAACCGCAGTAGGAGCGTTGTTGCTTGCTGCTTTTATTGGCGCATTGCTGCTTAGCCCGGCTGCAGTCATGATCATTGTGTTGGCTGCGATTGGCTTGGCTGCATTCGAATTCTTTACCCAAATTACGCAAGCTGGATATCGACCAATTTCTATTATTGGAATTGTTGGTTGCGTTGCAGCCCCAGCAGTTGCGTATTGGAAGGGCGACTCGGCAATACCGCTGGTACTGATGTTTGCTTTCGTTGCAACATCGTTGGTATTCGTCGGTGGCGACAGTGTCGAATCGGGACCAGTTCCAAACAGTTCGGCGACCATGATTGCGCTTGTATGGATTGGCCTGATGGGTTCGTATGCAGGACTCATCCTTCGTTGGTCAACACTTGGTGATGCATTCGCACATCGCGGAACCGACACGTTGTTCATCATTGTTGCCGGCGTTGTTGCGAACGACATCGCTGCTTACTTTGTTGGTACGGCAATTGGTCGTCAGCCATTGCGCGAATGGATCAGCCCGAAAAAATCTGTTGAAGGTGTCATCGGTGGAACCATCGGAACATTTGTAGTCGTGGTCTTGGTTGGAATGCAGAGCACAACGTGGAACTCGTTTGGTTCGTGGATTCTGTTGGCACTGGTCATCAGCGTGATGGCTCCACTCGGAGATCTCACCGAGTCCATGTTTAAGCGCAATCTTGACATTAAAGATTTTGGAACATTGTTGAGTGGACACGGCGGAGCGCTTGATCGCTTCGACAGCATGTTGTTCGTGCTGCCTGCTGTGTATTACCTCGGCATGGTTATCAAGCCTTGGGCATAACCCGAGTTGCAATTGCCGGTTCAACCGGCTCCATTGGTACACAAACGCTTGACTACATTGCGCAAAGCAACGGTCAGTTTGAAGTTGTTGGCTTAGGAGTTGGCACTTCCGCGCAGGCGGTAATTGCGCAAGCAAAGCAGTGGAAGCCAAAAGTTGTTGCTGTTGCCGATGAGGCTGCGCGTAAGGAAGTTGCGCAAGCCTTGCCGGGAGTCGAGGTGGTGTCCGACCAATCAGTGCTTGCTGAACTTGCCGATGTCGTGGTGAACGGTGTGGTTGGCTTTGCAGGACTATCGGTAACGATGTCGACGCTTCAGCTTGGAAAACGACTGGCATTAGCAAACAAGGAAAGTCTGATTGCCGCTGGTCCAGTTGTGCAACCGTTGCGCAAAATTGCCGGAGCAGACATCGTTCCTGTTGATAGCGAACATTGCGCCATTCATCAGTGTCTTCGAAGCTCAGCTGATAGTGGCAGGGAAGTGCATCGGTTGTTGCTTACGGCCAGCGGTGGACCATTCCGAGGTCGTTCACGTGATTCGCTTGCAAACGTGACTGTCGAGGAAGCGTTACAGCATCCAACATGGTCAATGGGGCCAAAGATCACGGTCGATTCATCGACGCTGATGAACAAAGGCCTTGAGGTCATCGAAGCCCACGAACTTTTTGGAACCGGTTTCGACCAGATCGACGTTGTTGTTCACCCACAGTCGGTGGTGCATTCAATGGTCGAATTCAGTGATGGCGCAGTCATTGCACAATTGTCTATGCCCGATATGCGATTGCCAATCGCCTATGCATTGAGCTACCCGCAACGTGCCACTGTGCCGTTTGGCTCAATTGATTGGTCAAAGCTTGCACGACTTGATTTCGAGGTTCCTGACACGCAGACTTTTACTTGTCTCAACCTGGCTTACGAAGCAGGACGCACCGGTGGAACTGCTCCGGCTTGGTTGAGCGCAGCAAATGAAGTTGCAGTGGAGGCTTTTCTGAACGGACAAATTACATGGGCGAGAATTCCTGAAGTGATTGATGCGACACTGCAGCAACACGATGGACTCGTGCCAACAATTGTCGAAGATATTTTGCATGCCGACGCGTTGGCGAGACGGTTTGCTATGCAAGTGTTAGCTGCATGAGCAATGTGTATCGCAGGTTTCGCGATCAAATAGCGGCTGGTGGCGATACTCAAGACCTCGTTGAAGAATCGTCCAATCGAAATGGCGCTGTTTCGCTGCTCGCTGTTCTTGCACTTGTTGTGTGGTTGGCAATGCGCAACCCGTGGACTCTGGTGTTTGTAGTCGGCTTACTCATCTCCATTTTCTTACACGAGTTTGGTCATTACTGGACGGCTCGGAAAACAGGAATGAAGGTGACTCAGTTCTATATGGGTTTCGGTCCGCGGTTATGGAGTAAACAACGCGGCGAGCTTGAATTTGGAATTCGCGCAATTCCTCTTGGGGCCTTTGTGCGCATTGTCGGTATGAGCAATTTGGATGACTGCGATCCTGCCGATGAAGAACGTTCATATCGTTCGAAGTCGTATCCGCGCAGGCTGCTTGTGATTACTGCGGGTTCACTCATGCATATGGCAATTGCGCTGCTGCTGTTTGTCGGCGTGTACTCAATAGCAGGACGCTTAGGCGAAACGGGAAGTGTGCGCATTGTCTATTCTCCAGCAGCTGGATCGCCTGCAGCAAATATTGGACTACGCGAAGGTGATGTAATTTCGTCAATTGATGGCAAGGCACTGAAGTCGCGTGATGATTTGGTTCTAGCAATAACCAGTCATGCGCCTGGCGAAGAAATTTCAGTTGGAATCATTCGTCAAGGTGTTCAGCAAATATTTACAACGAAGCTGACATCGAATCCGGTTGATGCAACGATTGGATATTTGGGTGTTGGTACTGAGTCAATGGATTATGTACAGCAGTCACTGCCAAGTGCGCTTGGGTATGCGGTTCGAGACGGAGCGCAAGCAATTGTTGGATCGGTGCAGGCACTGCCAAAAATATTTAATCCCGTGAACACCATCAACAGCATTCGCGCCACTGCCGCAAACCCGGCAACGCGTCCGAGCACCATTGTTGGCGCCAGCCAGGCAGGTGGAGAAGCTGGAAAGCGTGAAGGGCTAAAAGGCGTCTTAATGATGCTCGCCTTTGTAAATGTGTTCGTTGGTGTATTCAACATGTTCCCTTCGTTGCCATTCGATGGCGGGCACGCAGCTGTTGCTACCTATGAACGATTGCGCAGTCGCAAAGGCGTGCGGTATCGGGCCGATTTTGGCAAGATGATTCCGCTTGCGACAGCGGTTGTTGCATTGCTGATCATGATTACTTTTGCCGGCTTGTATCTAGACATCACGCAGCCCTTCGGGTAGTGGCACACTGGTAGTTATGAGTTTTGAGCGCCGCCAGACGAAGCAGATTCATGTAGGCAAGGTGGCTGTGGGTGGCGGAGCGCCGATCAGCATCCAGTCCATGACCATCACAAAAACGGCAGATGTTGAAGGAACCCTCCAACAGATTTATGCACTCGCTGCTGCAGGTTGCGACATTGTTCGTTGCACATGCAATGAGATCGAAGCTGCAGAGGGCTTGGCGCAAATTGTGCCGCGATCACCTGTTCCGATCATCGCCGACATTCATCATCAATACAAGATGGCTCTCGCCGCACTTGAAGCAGGCGTTCACGGGTTGCGTCTCAATCCGGGCAACATTCGTAAGCCAGAGCACATCAAAGCAGTGGCAATGGAAGCACGCGACCGCAATGTGCCAATTCGTATTGGCGTGAACGGCGGATCACTGGATCCTGCGCTGTATGAAAAGCATGGCGGATTAACAGCAGAAGCAATGGTTGAATCTGCGTTGCAAGAAATTGCGTATTTCCGAGAGGTTGATTTTGATCTCATCAAAATCTCCGTCAAGGCATCAAACGTGCCACTCATGGTCGAGGCGTATCGTCAGCTCAGTGAGGTAACTGACTACCCGTTGCACCTGGGTGTTACTGAGGCAGGCCCACTTCCGAATGGACTCATTAAAGCCACTGCGGGAATTTCCACGTTGTTACTTGAAGGCATTGGCGACACCATTCGCTACAGCCTTACTGCCGATCCGGTGGAAGAAGCTCGTGCTGGTCGACAATTGCTGGAGTCCCTTGGTTTGCGTGAGCGTAAGAACGTAGATCTCATTGCATGTCCAAGTTGTGGCCGCGCAGAAATTGATGTGATTGAAGTTGCCAATCGCGCCATGCGGGCATTTGAGGACAAAAAGATTCCATTGCAAATTGCGGTGATGGGTTGTGTAGTCAATGGTCCTGGCGAAGCACGCGAAGCCGACTTGGGTATTGCCGCAGGAAACAAGCGAGGTCATTTGTTCGTGAAGGGTCGCAACGTTGCTGTAGTACCTGAATCGGAAATGGTGGAAGCATTAGTCGACTGGGCCACGTTTATTCACGAACATGGCGCAGAAGCTGCCATCGCCAGAGTAGATACCGCACTTGCTGAACGCGAAGCGACAAAGGATCGCAATGCATTGATGCAAGAAAAAGGTGATGACGCCAATCATTCCAATGAAAAGATTGTGGAAATTCGCAAGACAATTTCCGGTAACTAGTTATTTAGTGGGTTCCCCAAGTGCGGAACACTGTCGCTGTACCTGTGAGCACTGCCGATTCGCCATTTCGCAGTACCGCGGCCTGGCCCGCAGGCAGTTCTGATGTATTTCCCGAAGTGCACACCAAAATTTCAGAATCATGAGTTGCTCGCAATTCGTAAGATCCTGAAACTTCAATGCGCTGTGTCCCAAAACGTGGTGTTCCAACCGGGTATTGCCATGAGCCCACACCAACTTGTTCGGCTTCAATGAGTGGCGATGCGATGGGGTTCATATTGGCTACATGCAGAAATTCGTCGATATTGACATTCTTTTGAGTGAAGGCAGCGCGCACAACGTTGTCGGATGAAGCCATTACTTCGAACCCAGTTCCGCCTAAATATGCGTGCACATTTCCTGCACCTAAGTACAACGCTTGACCCGGTGATAAGCGCACGTGATGCATGAGCAGTGCAACGAGAATTCCGCCGTTACCTGGGTACATGGTGGCCAATCGGCCGGCCCATGCAGGCATATGTAACGGCAACTGATGAGGTCCGGTGGTAAGCGCCCATCGCACGCATTCTGCAAGCCCATCGTCGGCAAGGTGCGCGCCTAGTTCGGTCCATCCAAAGCGTTTGCACAGTTCAAGATTTTCTTCATCGCTGCGAAATCCGCAGATGGCTTCGAACGCTGAAATGGCAACAAGCAACTCAGGCTTTGCTGAAGCGTCGCGGTAAATGCGAAGCGGAGAGTCAAGTGAAATACCAATTTCATTTTCTTGTTGATACCCAGACTGCGCTTGTTCATCGGTTGGGTGTGTTTGCAGCGACAAAGGTTTTGCCGCTGCGATGATCTTGACAAGGAACGACAACTCGCCTGCGTAGTGCGAAAGAGCTTGATTACCTGTTGGGGTTTTTACTAGTGATGGCCCCGAGCGCTGTGTGCCAAACCACAGTTCGGCCCATGGTTTTGCGTCTGGCTCAACACCGAGAAACTCGGGAATCGTTTGTTGATCACCCCAGTCGTAATGTTGAACTACTCCACGGAGGAGTTGCATCGTGTTTACTTCCCGCGAGCCTGCGCGACCAACTGTGGGCCGACTTGCGCAATCGGAGTTTCAATAGCAGTTCCGGCAAAGCGGTCACGCACTTCGAGCGTGCCATTGGCAACGCCTCGACCTGCAACCACGATGTTGGGAACTCCAATGAGTTCTGCGTCTTTGAATTTCACACCAGGAGAGATGCCTTGACGATCGTCAAGTAACACCTTGAGGCCCGAACTTTCGAGCTCGGTCGCGAGCGATTCTGCAGCGGCGGTAATCGTCGCATCATCTTTGCCGGCTATCACAATGTGAACATCGAAAGGCGAAACTTCGAGTGGCCAGCGCAATCCGCTGTCGTCGTGCATGGCTTCTGCGATTGCGGCAACAGCGCGCGAAACACCAATGCCGTAACTGCCCATAGTGACCGTTTGTTGCTTACCGTTTTTGTCAAGCACCTGCAGACCAAGTGCCTCTGCATACTTTGGCCCAAGTTGAAACACGTGGCCAATTTCGATGCCGCGCTTGATAGTGAGTGCAGATCGACATGATGGGCACGTGTCGTCATCGCGAATTTCAGCTACGTCCAACGTTCCATCTGCGGTGAAGTCACGACCATTCACCAAGTTCATGGTGTGTTTGCCACGTAAGTCTGCGCCAGTTATCCATGCACTACCCACAGCGACTCGCGGGTCGAGCATGTAGCGAATGCCGGATGCATTGTTCGTGCCAAGCACGCCAGGCCCGATGTAACCCTTCACAAGTGCGGTGTTAGCTGCGAAATGTGTTTCATCAAATGCTTCAACTTCAGCAGGCGACACTTGTGCTTCAAGTCGTTTCAGGTCAACTTCGCGATCACCAGGAACGCCGATAGCCAATGCTTCAAGTCGACCATCAGGATGGCGCAAATTGACGACAACATTTTTCAATGTGTCGGCTGCAGTCCATTGGCGACCACTGAGTTGCAAGTCTTCGCGCGCGTTAAACAAGTCGACAAGTGTTTGAATCGTTGGCGTGTCGGGAGTGTCGACCACATTCGCAGCTTCAACTGACGATGCATCGATTGTGTCGGCGACTCCTACGCGCACTGCTTCGGTGTTAGCCGAGTAGTTACATGCGGTGCATTGCACAAATGTGTCTTCACCAATGTCGCAAGGAAACAAAAACTCTTCGGAAGCCGAGCCACCCATTGCGCCAGACATTGCCGACACTATGGCAAATGGCAAACCGAGACGTTCAAAAATGCGAATGTACGCGTTGCGATGCGCGTCATAGCTGCGCTGCAAACCTTCTTGGTCGAGGTCAAAGGAGTACGAGTCCTTCATTGAAAATTCTCGACCGCGTAGCAAACCGCCGCGCGGACGCGCTTCGTCGCGGAACTTGTTCTGAATTTGATACAACCACACCGGTAAGTCTTTGTAACTGGAATACAAATCCTTCACGAGCAACGTGAACATCTCTTCGTGCGTTGGGCCTAGCAGAAAGTCAACTTTGCGTCGGTCTTGGAGGCGGAACAAGTTATCGCCGTAGTCGGTCCAGCGTCCCGTTACTTCGTACGGCTCCTTTGGCAACATGGCGGGGAAGTTCACTTCCTGTGCGCCAATGGCATCCATCTCTTCGCGAATGACGCGGGCAACGTTTTGGAACACTCGAAAGCCAAGTGGGAGCCACGTGTACCCGCCGGGGGCCGCGCGACGGATGTATCCAGCGCGTACCAACAGGCGGTGACTTGGTACTTCGGCGTCTGCCGGATTGTCCCGCAAGGTGCGTACGAACAGGGTTGAGAGCCGTTGGACCACGTGCGAACCTTAGTTTACGGGGCTATAATTTTTGATGTCCTTTGAAAGTCAGTGACTGGAAGGCGTGGGTTTCGACCCACGCCCTTTGTTTTTTCTAGGGACGGTTTAGGCAGCGGTTTTGCCAACCTTGATGGAAATCGGGGGAGCGAAACCCTTGAGAGTAGGGAGAGGAGGTTGAACATGTCGATTACCCGTGGGAGCGCTCAGTCGAGCCCTGTTATCAATCGTGTTACCGCCCTCATCAACCCCATTGTCAATGACCTTGGTCTCGATTTGTATGACATTGAGTATTCGGGCGGAATCTTGCGCGTCGTTGTGGATACACAGCCAGGCGGCCCAGAAGGCGTCAGCCTCGACAACATTGCTCTCATCACGCGCTTAGTTTCGCGCGAGTTCGATCACAGCGATCCAATTCCTGGTCGCTACACACTCGAAGTGTCAAGTCCTGGTCTCGAGCGCACATTGCGCGAACCGCGCCACTTCCAGCGCGAAGTTGGTAAGTCTGTTGCTGTGCGTTTGGAGTCGCCACTGAATGGCGAACGTCGTGTGCAAGGCGATCTCATCGCTGCAACCGACGAAGGAATCACCGTTCGCGTGGCAGACAAAGAAATGACGGAAGTCAACATTCCGTTTTCCATCATTGATCGCGCGAAGACAGTTTTTAATTGGGGTCCGGCACCAAAGCCTGGCTCGAAGAAATCGAAAGAAGACGGAGGCAATGCATCATGAGCAATCTTGATATGACAGAAGCAATTCGCATGCTCGCCGGAGATCGTGGTATCTCCGTTGACTCGCTGTTGCAAGTGTTGGTAGAAGCTCTCGCAACGGCGTACAAGAAGCGTCCTGGCGCGGCAGAAGAAGTCATCGTGGGTATCAACCCAGAAAACATGGACATCACGTTCACGGCATACGACGTCGACGACGATGGCAACTGGATCAACGAGCGCGACGATACACCAAACAAGTCCGACCTCGGTCGCATTGCTGCGCAAACGTTCCGTCAAGTAATGAGCCAGCGCATCCGTGAAGTTGAGCGCGATCGCAAGTTCGAAGAGTATGCAAACCGCGAAGGCGACATTGTGTCTGGCATCGTGCAAAAAACCGATACCAAGTACACCTTGCTCGACCTTGGCCGCGTAGAAGCATTGTTGCCACAAGCCGAGCAAGTGCAAGGCGAAGTGCGCGAACCGAATGCGCGTCTGAAGGCCTACATCGTGGAAGTTCGCAAGACGCCGAAGGGCCCACAGATTGTGGTCAGTCGCACGCACCCAGGTTTGATCAAGCGTTTGTTCGAACTGGAAGTGCCAGAAATCGCTGATGGCGTTGTTGAAATCAAGGCTTGCTCACGCGAACCAGGTCAGCGCACCAAGATTGCCGTGTGGTCAAACGATCACAACGTGGACCCAGTGGGTGCATGTGTTGGTGCTCGCGGTGGACGCGTGCGCATGGTGGTTACCGAGTTGCGTGGTGAAAAAGTTGACATCATTCCGTTTAGCGAAGATGTTCGTGACTTCATTGCAAAAGCAATGTCACCTGCAAAGGTCACCGAAGTTCGCCTCAGCCCAGATGGCACGCAAGCAGACGTCATCGTTCCTGACTTCCAGTTGTCATTGGCAATCGGCAAGATGGGCGTGAACGCAAACTTGGCAGCACGTCTTACTGGTGTGCGACTCGACGTGAAAAGCGAAACGCAAGCTGCAGAAGAAGGTGGTGGCGGTTCATACGTTCCAACGTCAAATGAAGCACCAGCTCCAACTGCCGATTACGCAGAAGGTGAATGGGTTACAAACCCTGACACTGGCGCAATGGAATGGCATGCCGCAGATGGTTCGGTCGTAAGCCAAGAACAATGGGCAACCGACGCAAGTTCAACATCAACAAACGAAACTGAGGCGTAGTACTTGGCAAAGATTCTGCGCGTTCATGAGCTCGCTAAAGAGCTCGGCATGTCAAATCAAGAGACTCTTGATTTGTGCGGCAAGTTAGGTGTTGGCGTTAAGACGCAATCATCGACCATCATCGATCAACAAGCCGACCGCGTTCGTGCTCGTGCTGAACGCGATGGTTTGAAGCGCGATGTTCAGCCTGAAGAGCCAAAGCCGGTTAAGAAGGCCGCGAAGAAAGCTGCACCAAAGGCAACCACCGAAGAAGGTGGCGATGCAAAGCCTGTGAAGAAAGCTGCGAAAAAAGCAGTTGCCAAGAAAGCTCCTGCGAAGAAAGCAGCAGCAAAAAAGACTGAAGCAACCGAAGAAGTTGTTGTCGAAACTTCGGTTGTTGCAACACCAGCACCAATTGTTGAATCGCATGCAGCACCAATTACATCTGCTCGACCTGTAACAAGTTCCGCGCCAATCACTTCTGCACGACCTGCTGCCAAGGTTGCACCTGTTGCACCTGTTGCAGCACCGGTGCCAGTTGTTGCGCCTGCCCCTGTACCAACGCGATCAACTGAAGTAGCTCCATCAGTTGCACAAACTCCTGCTGCAGAAGTTGCGCCTGCTCCGGCAGCAGCGCCTGCTGCGCCAATAGCTCCACAACCACCACGTTTGGGTCCTTCTGGTCGTCCAATTCCGCCTCCTCCAGGCAGTGGTCGTCCAATTCCGCCACCTCCTGGTCGTCCAGGTGGGGCGCCGGGTGCTGGTCGTCCGCCAATGGGTGGTCGTCCTGCTGGCCCGGGTGCTGGTGCTCGCACTGGCCGTATTCCTGCAAGTGCACTTGGTCGCGGTCCAGTAGGAACCGGTGGACCAATGCGTCCATCTGGTCCTGGCACGCGTGGACCTGGTGGTCCTGGCGCTGGTCGTCCAAGTGGTCCAGGTGTTGGTCGCCCAGGTGGCGGACCAGGTCGTCCTGGTGGTCCTGGCGCTGGTCGTCCTGGTGGCGGTTTCGGTGGCCCTGGTGCAGGTCGTCCTGGTGGCGGACCTGGTGGTCCTGGTGGTCCTGGTGGTCCTGGTGCTGGTCGTCCGGGTGGCGGCGGTCCTGGTGGTCGCGGTAATGGTCAACGTCGTTCGCCAAAGAAGAAGTCACGTGCTCGTCGTCGTCAAGACTTCGATGAAATGTTGCCACAGGCAACCACGTCGTATTCGCAGAGCAACGCACCAGTTCCTGAAGGTGTTGTCATTATCGAACGTGGTTCCTCGGCGCAAGAGTTTGCACCGAAGTTAAATCGCACGTCAGCAGACGTGGTTCGTTATCTCATGGAGCACGGCGAAATGGTTACTGCAACCATGACGTTGGCAGATGAGCAAATGGAATTATTTGCACTCGAAGTTGGTGCAGAGATTTTGTTGGTTGATCCGGGTCAGCAAGAAGAAATGGAATTGCAAGCGCTGTTCGACGATTCAGACGACGACACTCCAGAACTTCAGCAACCACGTTCGCCAATTATTACAGTGATGGGTCACGTTGACCATGGTAAAACTACGTTGCTCGACCGCATTCGTTCGGCAAACGTTGTTTCAGGTGAAGCTGGTGGAATCACTCAGCACATCGGTGCATACCAAGTTGAAAAAGATGGCAAGTCCATCACGTTCATTGACACACCGGGTCACGCTGCGTTCACCAAAATGCGCGCACGCGGTGCTCAAGTCACCGACATTGTTGTGTTGATGGTGGCTGCAGACGACGGTGTGATGCCACAAACAATTGAAGCTATTAGCCACGCTCGTGCTGCTGAGGTTCCAATCGTTGTGGCAATCAACAAGATCGACAAAGACAACGCCGATGTTCCTCGCGTTATGGCCCAGTTGGCAGAACACGAACTCACGCCTGAAGCATGGGGCGGCGAAACCATCGTCGTAGAAATGGCTGCGCAGAGCGGTCTTGGTGTGGATGACTTGCTCGAGCAGCTCAGCGTTGTATCGGAAATTGGCGAGCTCACTGCTAACCCAACTGGTCGCGCAAAGGGCATTGTGCTCGAAGCACAACTCGACATTGGTCGTGGTCCTGTTGCCACCGTCTTGGTTGACAAGGGAACACTCAAAGTTGGCGATCCAATCGTTGCTGGCGCGGCATGGGGCAAAGTACGTGCGCTCATCAACGACAAGGGTCAGCAAATTAAAGAAGCTGGCCCGTCAACACCAGTACAGGTGCTTGGTCTCAGTGCAGTACCTGGAGCTGGAGACGAGTTCCGCGCTGCACCAAATGAAAAGACTGCTCGCACTGTTGCCGAATCGCGTGAACAGCGTTATCGCACGTTGAATCAGCGTGGCGATGCTCGTGTTCAGCGTGGTGTGAAGTTGGAAGACATCTTCACCCAAATTCAGGCTGGCGAAGTTGCAACGTTGAATGTCATTGTTAAAGCAGACGTTCATGGTTCGCTCGAAGCCGTTACCGAAAGCTTGCGTAAACTCGAGCGCGATGAAGTGCGTGCGGCATTTGTGCACCGTGCTGTTGGTGCAATCACCGAAAACGACATTGCTCTTGCTGCGGCAACGAACGCAACATTGATTGGTTTCAATGTTCGTCCAGACCGCAAGGTTCGCGATTTGGCTGAGGCTGAAGGCGTAGAGATTCGTACCTACGAAATTATCTACAAGCTCATCGAAGACATCGAAAAGGCCATGAAGGGCATGCTTGCACCAGAGTTTGAAGAAGTGGTCACTGGTGAAGCAGAAGTGCGCGAAGTGTTCAAGTCTCCAAAGGTTGGCGCTATCGCAGGTTGTGTGGTTCGCACGGGTGTTATTACTCGTGGATCGAAAGTTCGCTTCTTGCGCGACGGAACAATCATTTGGAAGGGTGCAATTCAATCGTTGCGTCGTTTCAAAGATGACGTACGTGAGGTTCGTGAAGGTTTCGAATGCGGTCTCAGTTTGACCGACTTCCAAGACTTGAAGCAGGGCGACCTCATTGAAACGTTTGAATTGCGTGAACTCGCACGCGACTAACACAATCTGCACGACTAAGGTCTAGGCATGTCCGCAGATCTTGAGTTCTATTTCGATCCAGTTTGTCCTTGGGCGTGGATCACATCGCGTTGGGTTACCAATGTTCAACAACTCCGCAATTATGAAGTGTCGTGGAGATTCATCAGTTTGAAAATGATTAATGCTGAGCGTGGTTACGCGGGAAACAATGCATACGAACTCATTCATAATGCTGGTCTTGCCGGACTGCGCGTTGCCAGCGCGGCACGTGCACAAGGAGGAAATGCAAGTGTTGCAGCGCTATATACCGCGCTCGGCAATGCAATTCATGTTGGTAGTCGCCGCGAAGAATTTGTGAATAACCCACATGCGTTCTTGCTTTCAGTCGTTGCCGAAGCCGGGCTTCCCTCGGAAATTGCAGCGGCTTTTGAGGATTCAACACATGACGAAGTGATTCGCTATGAGACAGAGGCGGCTCTCAGTCGCACAGGAAAAGATGTGGGGACTCCAATCCTCACGTTTAATCCCAAAGCCGCCAATGAGGCCAGTTTGTTCGGCCCAGTTATCTCTAAGGCACCCAAGGGTGAAGAAGCATTGAAGCTGTGGGATGCGGTTCAGATCATTGCTGAATCTGGCGTCGCCGAAATCAAGCGATCGCTGCGCGCGGCACCACAATTTGACTGAGCCCATGCCATGAAAGTTGTTTACACAGACGCTCATTTAGGTCATAACCCGCAGGAAGAAATTGCGGAGTCAGGCTCGCATTCACCACATGAACACACCGCGCGAGCAGAAAACATTCGTGAGGTGTTGCAGTCAGATGCCTCGATGCAGTTTCTTGCACCAACGCAGTGGGGCGTTGACCCAATCAATGCGGTGCATAACCCTGGTTTGAACAACTTCCTCACATCAGCGTGGGCCGATTATCAACGCGAGGTTCGACCAAGCAGGGAAGTAGTTCCCGACTTCTTCTATCGACCATCAATGCGTGAAGCCATGTCGCAACTTGAAGAGCCAACTGCAGCAAATGCACGCCTTGGTTGGTGGTGCTTCGAAACCACAACGCCAATTACTCAGGGTTCGTACACAGCTGCACGAGGAGCAGTGGACACCGCGCTGACGGCAACGCAATTGGTGTTGAGCGGCGACACATTCTCGTATGGCTTGTGCCGACCACCGGGCCATCATGCAACAACCGACTTGTACGGAGGGTATTGCTTCTTCAACAATGCAGCAGTTGCAGCACACCATGTTGCTTCCACAACTGGTGCGAAAGTTACGGTGCTCGATGTGGACTATCACCACGGCAATGGCACGCAACAAATTTTCTATGGCCGCGACGATGTTCAGTATGTTTCGTTGCACGGCGACCCAAAACGCGCATATCCCTACATCACGGGTTTTGCTGACGAACTCGGCGAGGGCAGGGGTCGCGGCTCAACTACCAATATTCCACTCGCTGCAAAAACCGATGACGACATGTTCCTCGATGCGCTCGACAAGTCATGTGAGGCAATCGAAGCATTTGGACCTTCGGTTCTCATCGTGTCTTTGGGTCTTGATACGTACGTAACCGATCCAATTTGCGATCTTGCGGTTACGCGCGATGGATTCACTCGCAGTGGTGCTCGCGTACGTGGGTTGAACTTGCCAACAGTGGTGTTACAAGAGGGTGGCTACGACTTGGCGAACCTTGGTCTTAACGTGCAGGCATGGCTACACGGGCTTGAGTCATAAAGCCCGTAAAGCGGCAATAAGCGCATCCGCTGATCCGTTGCATTTTTGAATCTGAGCGTCATCCAGCACAACGGTTAACCGATTGGTTGATCGTCCCAAAATAACTGGGAAGTTTCCCGATGCGGCATGGATCGCGTCGGCTGGAGCATCGTTGATGTGATGCGTGATAAATCCAATACGAAATCTCGCCCAATATTGTTGATTCGGCATTGTAAATACCGATGAATTCGCTGAATTGACTCATGGTTTGCACCGGTCGCTGCAATAGCGAACCTGTTCCCAGTCTTTGGCCCACTTCTTTCGCCACTCAAACGGTCGGTTGCATGAAGCGCAGACTTTGGGTGCAAAACCATTTTTTGTTTGCGCAACACGACTCATTAGCCTCACAGTAATTCAGACTTGACCACGTTGCTTTACGCTGAAGCGATGAGTTTGCCGACAATTTGGGTCTTTGGGGATCAATTGAATCGCGGCATTGGCGTGCTTGCTAGTGCAACCCCGCTCACGCACCGAGTGCTCTTCATCGAATCGGCTACAAAAATTTCGTCGCACAGGTGGCACGTCCAGCGCGCGCATTTCATTGTGGCATCGATGCGCAAATTCGCCAATGAGTTAGTCGCCGAAGGATTCCAAGTGGATTACCGACGTGCAGGCTCGATGACGCAGGGAGTTGCGGAGCATGTTCGCGAGTTCGCACCACCTGAAATTGTGGCGACAGAGCCAAATAGCTATGCAGCGCGATCGTTGGCACATGAACTCGGCGTTCGCACCGTTCCATCGAATCAATTTCTCTGTCACCCAACTGAGTACCAGGGCTTTCTGGGAACACGGAAGTCAATCAAGATGGAAGATTTCTATCGGTGGCAACGCAAACGCCTGAACGTATTGATGGATGGCGATGAACCAACTGGTGATCGCTGGAATTTTGACGAGGAGAATCGTCAGCCTCCACCGAAGACCGGGCACGATCGCTGGCCCGAACCAGAACTGTATGAATTAGATGAAGTTGATGGACAGGTTCTGGAGGCCGTACAAAGACATTGCTTTGGCAAATTGCCTGTTGGGCAATGGGCGACGACTAGATATGGGGCGTTAGAGCGTTTGCGTTTCTTTATCAAAAATGTGTTGCCAGTGTTTGGCGAGCACGAAGATGCCATGTTGAAATCCAATTGGCATCTTGCTCATTCCTTGCTGTCGCCGTATCTCAATAATGGTTTGCTTCTGCCAAGCGAAGTAGTTGAAGCAGCGCAGTCCGCATTTCGAGAAGGAAATGTGCCTCTCAATTCTGCTGAAGGGTTCATTCGGCAAATTATTGGTTGGCGCGAATACATCTGGAACTGTTACTGGCAGTGGATGCCTGAATACGCACGGATGAATTCGCTTGGTGCAAATCAAGACCTTCCACCTATGTTCACCGATCCTGCGAAGACGTCGATGGCGTGCATGAAGTCAGTGCTGAGTGGCGTGAATGAGCGGGCATACTCTCATCACATCGAACGCTTGATGGTGCTCGGCAATTTTGCGCTCATCGCCGGCGTTAATCCGCAACAGCTCACCAGGTGGATGTGGAACAGTTACATCGATGCCGCCGAATGGGTGATGGTGCCCAACGTGATTGGCATGTCACAGTATGCAGATGGGGGAATGTTGGCTACCAAGCCGTATGCAAGCGGTGGCGCGTATATCGATCGCATGAGCGATCACTGCAAAGGCTGTGTGTATGACCGAAAGAAGCGCACGGGAGACGATGCGTGTCCGTTTACAGTTTTGTACTGGGACTTCTTCCTGCGCCACCAAGAGCGCTTTGTGAAAAACCCGCGTGTTGCACGCCAGGTTCGTGCAGCACAGCAATTACAAGACAGAGATGAGCTTCAAGTTGTTGCGGCAGCAATGTTTAAAAAACTAAATGCAGGAACTCTCTAAATCAACCTGAGGTCGTGAATTACTTGCGTCCAGCGTGTTGGATTGCTCGCGTACGGAGCATAGAAACTCAGTCGATCAATCACATCGCCGTAGCGCTTGCTCAGTTCTGGTGCAATGTGTTCAGGTGAACCAACAACGGCAAACGTGTTCAGAATTTCATCGGTAATGAGATTTCCCATTTCCTCCCACTTGCCAACTTTTGACAGCGAATTCAATTGACCTTGAAGTTCTCCCCATCCGTGCAGCTCAAGAACTCCGCTGTATGCGGGAGTGCTTCCGTAGAAAGCAATTTGCTGACGCGTTCCCGACGCTGCGGTGTTCATCTCTTCGTTGTTGGATCCGGTCACGACAAAACTTGGCCCGACAATTTCGAATCCGTCCATGGTTTTGCCTGCTTTTGCACGACCTCGCGCGAGCGCGGGAAGTGTTACTTCGCGTAAGTAGCGCTCTGTTGTAAAGCCGTGACAAATGAAACCGTCGCATACTTCGCCAGCAACTTCGGTCATCATTTCGCCAACGCCTGCAAGGAAAATTTTGGGAACTCCAAAGGTTCCTAAGTCGCGCTTGTCGGGTGTAAAGAAAGGGGTCATCAACGTGTGAGTGTAAAACTCGCCACGAAACTGCAGAGGTTCGCCGGTCAACCAAGTTCCCCAAATAGCCCGTATTGCCTGAATCATCTCGCGCATGCGTGGGGCGGGGTGGCTCCACTCCATGCTGAACCGCTTGGTGATGTGTGGCTTAATTTGGCTGCCGAGACCCAAGATGAATCGGCCTTGGGAAAACGTCTGCAAGTCCCAACCAATATTTGCCAACGTCATTGGGTTGCGGGCGAATGCAACTGCAATGGACGTGCCAATTTCAAGTTGCGACGTATGTTCTGCTGCCAGAAGCAACGGGAAGAACGGATCGTGCGCGGTTTCCGCCGTCCATCCCCCTGAGTAACCCGCATTCTCGAGAGCTTGTGCAGAAGAGGCAGCAGTCGTCAGATTGCTTGAGATACCGCCGTCTAGTTTCATGCGTTAGTGCGACGTAAATGGAGAAGTTGCAGCCCATCTAGAGCAAGCGACGATTCCGACGTTGGCAGTTTCCTGCAGTGTTCCCAGTCCGTCTCAATATTTCGCGCTGTTTCAAGGAGTAGCGGCAAATATCGTTCGCGAACTATTTCTTTACCAATTTCGGAGGTATGGGTTCCTAGTCCAATAGCCGCAACTACTCGGCCATCTTCTCCGCGAATGGGAGTTGCAATTGCTTGTACGCCATATTGCAAGTCTTCATCGCTTTCGGCCCACCCCTGTTCACGCACAAGTTCTAATTTTGGACGAATTTGTTCAGCAGTAAATCGAGTGCGAGGAATGTACATCGACAGCGATGGCGTGCGGAGAACTTCATGTAGCTCAGAATCGGGAACGGCGGCGAGTAGCACTCGGCCTAATGCCGTACTTGCCGAAGGTAGTCGCGATCCAACGGTGACTCCAACGCTGATAATTTTTGGAACCTCAACACGGCCGGTGTACACAATGTCACTACCGTCAAGCTCGGCTAGCGAAACAGTTTGGTCAACTTCCTTGGAGAGATCTTCCATGTGAGGCTTTGCTGCCCCGTACAGACCAAGGGAAGAAACGTACGCCATGCCGAGATCCACAACTTTTGGCGTGAGTGAATAGTGATTGTTCTGACTGCGCACATATCCAAGCTCTTCCAAGGTGAGCAGCAGTCGGAGCACCGTTGGCCGTGCAAGAAGAGTGCGCTCAGAAATTTGGGAGATGGTTTGCTTCACGTGGATGCGATCAAAAGATCGAATCACTTCGAGTCCTCGAGCTAATGCTTCAACGAAATCTTTCCTGGAACTATCTGGCATACAAACACCCCCGATGTTTTGCCGCGTTCCTCACTGTAACCTCGCCGCAGGGGGGGGCTAGTCCGCTTGGTTGTCCCGCAGGAATTGTTCAAGTTCAGCGGCCAATTCGTCGCCACTTGGCAATGGACCGCCACCGAACCCCGACATTGGCATGCCATTGTCGCTGTGCATGCTGTCGAATGCGGTTTCAAGTTGGGAAAGCATTGCGAGGTGTTCACTATTACCGCGCACCAAGTCATCGAGACGTTCGCGTTGCGCGCCTGCCTGCTCGCGGAGTCCCTCGCCGTTAATGGAGATACCTCCTGTGTCGCAGACTGCGGCAATGAGTGCTGCGGCAGCCGCTGGGTAACTCATTGAGGCCACGTAGTGCGGCACTTGAGCCCATAATCCAACAGACTGAATACCCGCATTGAACATTGCTTGCTCGAGAACAGCTTCCATGCCCGCCGGCACATCTACTGAACTCTTAATGAATGGAAGCAGCGACGACAAATGCGCGTCGGGCGAGGTGCATGAAATTTTTACGGCCCTGGTGTGAGGCGTGGCAATTGGGTAGGCACCCATTCCCAACATGCGTCGTACGTTTAACTTCTCGCTCAGTGCGACAACACATTGAGCAAAGTGCTGCCAGCGAGAATCGGGTTCTGGGCCAGTGAGTAGTAAGACGGCTTCGTTGTTTGCGTCGTGACCCACCATGATGCGTGGGGCAGACCAGTCGAGTTTGGTGATGACGCCCTCACGTAATTGCATAAGTGGGCGGCGCGCGCGGTAATCCACGAACGTATCGCCATCAAATTCGATGAGCGGAATTGCATTCGTTTCGGTAATGAGTGCTTCCATCGCGGCGGCTGCGGCGGCGCTTGCGTCTATCCAGCCAGTCATCATGGCGACCAAAATTGGTTGCTTCAGTTCGGGCAGTTTTCCGTCGAAATCGGGGGAGATTTTGTAGTCGGTCATTTCACGCGTCAGTGTAGGCGCGAAAGCAACTGCTCAGCTTTTTCTGCAGCAGTTTCTACCTGTGTTTTAAATGCGTCAAATGCTTGTGGGTCATGTACTCCCATAGCGCCGGAAATATAGCGGGCATACACGCCTTCAATAATGCATGCCAGCTTCCAGAATGCAAATGAAACATAAAAGTCAAGGTGTGAAATGTCACGGCCAGATGCCTGCGCGTAGCGTTCTGCAAGTTGCTGGCGGTTCAAGAAACCAGGTGCCGTGGTGGTAGCAAAATTGTTTGCGCCAGCATCATCGTCTGGGCCAGTCCAGTACACCATTAATAATCCAAGGTCGGCCATTGGGTCGCCAAGTGTGCACAGTTCCCAGTCCAAAACCGCAACGATGTTGCCCTGAACATCAATCATGCAATTGTCGAGGCGGTAGTCACCATGCACGATTGTTGCCGGCCCTTGCTCGGGAATGCGCTTTAACAATTCGTCATGCACACGGTCGATTGCTGGCAGGTCGCGAGTTTTCGATGCGTTCCATTGCCCGTACCAGCGTTTCAACTGGCGCTCGATGTAGCCCTCGTGTCGACCAAGTTCGCCAAGACCAACTTCGCTAGGTACGACTTGATGAATTTTGGCCATCGTGTCAATGAGCGAATTGCTTGCATGGAGTCGTGTTGCTTCAGTTAGATCACGTCGGGCTGCTTCGTTGTCGCGAATGATTAACCCATCGACAAAAGCCATCACGTAAAACGGCGCGTCATTCACTTCGGCATCGGTGCATAAGCCAAGTGCTGGTGCGACAGGAACTTGTGATTGGTGCAATGCCGAAATAATGCGATGTTCGCGGCCCATATCGTGAGCACTGGCCAGTGCGTGGCTGAGCGGCGGACGACGCAAGACATAGCGGTTTCCCAGTGCGTCGGTCACTTTGAACGTGAGGTTCGAGTGACCACCCGCAATCAACTCAAATGAAAATGGCGCGGTTGCTCCAGCGATGTTCGATGTCAACCAAGCCGAAACTCGGTCCTCGCGTATTCCGGCGGGCGCTGTGTGAGGCAAATCCATCACCGTCAAACTAGTCATTTCCCGCAACTATTACGAAGCCAAACTGGGCAATGGCTGTAGCGTTCCGTGCATGACCATTGACGTCACCGATGCAACATTTCAGGTTGAAGTGCTGGATCGTTCAAATTCAGTACCCGTCATTGTCGACCTATGGGCGCCATGGTGTGAGCCGTGCAAAACTCTCGGGCCAATCTTGGAAAAGCACTGTGACGCCACGAATGGTCAAGTGGTGTTAGCGAAGGTCAATGTTGACGAAAACCCATCCATATCGATGGCCTTTCAAGTGCAAAGTATTCCTGCAGTATTCATCATGCAAAATGGTGCCGTCGTCGACGGATTTGTTGGCGTAAAGCCCGATCATGTCATTAAAGAACTTATTGAGGCGCTAGTTCCTGGTGGCGAAGCAGCAATGCCCCCAGCAGTAGAGGTAGTCGCCGAACCTCAACCGTTTGTCATTAATGATGATTACGACACCGAACTTGCAGGTTTGCTTCCGCAAGTAAAGAGCGATGAGCAAGCAAAGTCTCGGTACCTCGAAATTCTTGACATCATGGGCGTAGATGACCCGCGAACCGTTGGTCATCGCAGAAAACTGACTGCACAGCTCTTTTAACTTCGCACACATCTAGCCGTGTATCAACGGCTCATCGAACGACTTCATTGGTTAGGGCTTCGTCGCGTCATCACCAGCGCTGTTGCCGCCTTCGTAGCACTAGTCGGGGTGTGGTGGGTGATTCGCGTTCCTCCAGCTCCCGTTGAATCCACCATTTCGTTCACGAGTACATCATTGGCTCGTATTCAAGGTCCATCGCCGGAAGCTACTTATGTAATTTCACTCGACATTGTTGTTCACGTTGCCGGAGAAGTGAAGAACCCAGGTGTGTATACATTGCACAATGGTGCGCGAATGATTGATGCTGTCACTGCTGCGGGCGGCGCAACGGCACGTGCCGATCTCGAAGTCATCAATTTGGCAACGCCGCTTGTTGATTCATCACAGATTTATGTTCCGGCGAAAGGAGTTGCGGCTCGTCCTGCATTCGCTCGCCCTCAACCGGGCATGAACGGGGTCGCCTCACCATCAAATTCACAGAACGCGAGCGGTGTCGTCAATATCAATCGTGCATCAGTTGCTGAACTCGACACGCTTCCCGGTGTGGGACCATCGACCGCACAAGCAATTGTTGACTACCGAACTGCGCATGGCCCATTTGGTGCGCCTGAAGATTTATTGAATGTAAAGGGAATTGGCCCAGCCAAGTTTGAAGCAATGCAAAAACTCGTTGGCGTGTAGATGCTGAATTACAGCGCGCCAAGCACAACAGTGCTGATTGCCAGCGATAGCAACGCGCCTACCCAAATGCCAATTGCAAACGGTCGTACTTCTTGGATCCATTCTGGCCAGCCAGTTACCGCCTTGCGTGTTGCGCGCAATGCAGAGATATGTCCGACTGCAAACCACAGCACCATGCTCAGGAAAAATGCAAGTACATACGCAGTGTTTGAAGAAACAGCAGGCACTCCAAGCATCGGCAATACAGGCAATGCAACAAGCAGGAACAAAAAGCCGAGCACTCCCAGCAACGAACCGGGTAGCGCAATAAGCAACAATCCAATTAGCGAAACGCCAATTGATGTGCCTACCGCAATCATTCCGCCACGCTGGCGTACCTGCGTGCGGTGAAAAACAATTCCGTCGTGCATCACCCTGTAATCGTACGAGCAAATGCAGGTCTTTCTGGGCTATTGCATCGCCGAATAGTCATGCTGTTTATATGCGCTGTGGTGCTGATCCTGCACGGATGCTTTCAGTGGTCACAATTGCATACTGCGAGTAACGCGCCGTTTCATGGCCTTGCACGTGTTGTCGAAGACCCAGTTGCAAAATTTGGTGGAACGCAAGTGGTGCTCGAAATAGACGGAAAGCGTTATCTCGCTTTGGCACATTCGGTGGCTGGCAGGCGAATGATGTCTAGCGAGGCGGGAAATCTTTTGCGTATTGAAGGGGTTCGCGCGCCAATGCCCAATGCATCAACGTTGCGTTATGCATCGCGACACATTGTTGGAACACTCAATGTTGAATTTGTAGGCGAAAGAATATTTCCTGCATCGCCTTTGTTCCGTAGCGCAAACAAGACGCGCGCAACCATGCTGCGTGCTGCTCGGCTTATGCCACGCGATGATGCCGCCTTGTTCATGGGCCTGGTAATTGGCGATGATCGCTTGCAGCCGCGATCCATGATTACTGCCTTCCGTAAATCTGGACTCTCGCATCTCACTGCAGTTTCTGGTCAAAACGTAGCTTTTGTTCTTGCAGTGTTCGGTGCTTACATTAAACGCGCACGTACCTGGTGGCGACTTGGGTTAACACTGTTTCTCCTTGGTTGGTTTGTGGTGATGACGCGAGCAGAGCCTTCGGTGCTTCGCGCAGCAATGATGGCTGCAATGTCGGCAGTGGCGTTTGCTCGTGGGCGTGACCTTTCAGCTGCTGCTGCATTGTTGTATTCGGTTGTGGCCCTCATTTCCATTGATCCACTTCTCATATTGTCAATTGGTTTTTGGATGTCGTCGTTGGCTACCTGTGGGCTGGTATTTATTACGCCGTGGCTGAAGAAGTACTTTGTTCACCCAAAGTGGATCAGTGAGCCACTCGCAACCACACTTGGGGCTCAATTGGGAGTTATTCCAATTTCGATTTTGGTATTTTCTTCTGCGCCGGCAATTTCATTGGTTGCGAATTTGCTTGCAGTACCAGTTGCGGGGTTTGTCATGCTTGTTGGACTACCGGTCGCTTGTGTCTGCGGAATACTGATCACGCTCCTTGGTCCAGTGGTAAATCCACTGTGCACATTGGTCATGTTGCCTATTCAATATGCAACCCGGTGGGTGTGGTGGGTGGCGGTAGTAGGCGAGCGTATTTCTCCGCATGGAATAGCCAACGCATTGTTGTGGGTGATTTGGGGCCTATTTCTTGTGGTGCTACACCGATCTGCGAGAATACATACGTGACGGTGTACCTCATTACTGGAAATGATTTGCGATTAGTTTCAGCGAAACTCACCGACCTCACCACCGAACTCATTGGCGATGGTGACCGCAACACCATGTTCGAAAGCCACGATCTTGAAGCGGTCACTGCCGATGAACGCGATTCGGCAATTGCTAACGCCGTTATGGGTGCCCAAACCGAATCGCTGTTTGGCGATCAGCGAGTAGTTGTGCTTCGGGGTTTGCAGGAAGCCACAGTTGATCAACTGAAATCTTTGGTGAAATACCTCGAGCGGCCACTCGAAGTTACGCATTTGGTCATTACTGCCGAAGGTAAATTGGCGAAATCCACCACTGATGCGTTGAAGGCAGCTGGCGCCACAACGTTCAACACTTCGCCGCCAAGTCGCAAAAACGACTTAACCACATGGTTCATGGAACAGTTCACCGAGGCAGGCCTCAAGCTTGACTCTGCTGCTGTGGCGTCAATCATTGATTGGCTTGGGCAGGACCAAGCACGGCTGCCATCGCTTATCGACGTGTTGTCATCCACATATGGCACAGCAAAGAAACTCAGTAGTTCAGATGTTGAACCGTTTCTTGGTGATCAGGGAAGTGTGCTGCCGTGGGACTTAACCGATGCAATCGATAAATCCGATTCCAATTCTGCACTTGTCATGTTGCGTCGAATGTTGCGCAGCGGCGAGTATCACCCGCTACAAGTGATGTCGCTGTTGCACAGTCATTACACAAAGCTCATGAAGCTCGATGGACCAGACGTGCGGTCAACTCAAGATGCCATGAGCCTCATCGGTTCAAAAAGTGACTTCCAGGCGAAGAAGTATCTGAGTACGTACCAGCGCATGGGATCGCGCAATATTTCGTCTGCAGTGCAGTTGCTTGCGCGTGCCGATATCGACTTGCGCGGTGGCAAAGACTTAGAAGAAGAACTCACAATGGAAATTTTGATTGCTCGACTCTGCCGTTTAGGTGGAGGAGCACAGCGAGTTACTTCGCGGCGTTGATCTTCTTCATCAAGCGGCTCTTCTTGCGAGCTGCCGTGTTTGGGTGAATCACACGCTTTGCCGATGCCATGTCGAGGCGCTTCACTGCAATGCGAAGGGCTTCTGGGTTGTCATCGGTTCCGATGGTGTCAACAGCATTCTTAATACGGGTGCGAACTTCGCTCTTGGTCGCGCGGTTGCGCAAGGTTGCCTTGGCGTTAGTGAGAATTCGCTTCTTTTGGCTCTTGATATTTGCCACTTCGAGTAACCGTCTTTCGTTCTGTTGTTCCGTGAATTTCGGGACTCTTTAGGCTAACAGCGCTACCCATGAGCCCCCAACTGTAGAATTTGAGGGCTGAAGCGTCGTTTCTCACCCCAAACCAGCGGCCCAGCAGAACAGCATCGCCCACATGGATCTCGCCAACATCCGCAATTTCTCGATCATTGCCCATATTGACCATGGCAAGTCGACCCTCTCTGATCGCATTCTGGAGATCACGGGCGCCGTCCAATCGCGCGACATGCGCGCTCAATATTTGGACAGCATGGATCTAGAGCGTGAACGTGGAATCACCATTAAGGCACAAAACGTTCGAGTGCCCTGGAAGGACAATTGGTTGCACCTCATTGACACGCCTGGTCACGTGGACTTTGGTTACGAAGTCAGTCGCTCACTTGCTGCATGCGAGGGAGTGGTGTTGGTGGTGGATGCAGCGCAAGGCATTGAAGCGCAGACACTTGCTAACTGTTACTTGGCGCTTGAAAACAATTTAGAAATTGTTGCGGTGTTGAACAAGATTGACTTGCCAGCAGCAGACCCCGATCGTTACGCGATGGAAATTGAAAAAGTATTGGGCATTCCAGCCGAAGATATTTTGCGCATTTCTGCAAAGACAGGTGCTGGCGTTCCTGAATTGTTGGATGCAATCGTGGAACGCATTCCTGCACCAAAAGGTGACATCAATGCGCCGCTACAAGCGCTTATTTTTGATTCCCAGTACGACACGTATCGCGGAGTGGTCTCAAGTATTCGGGTTATGAACGGTCGTATGAATAGTGGAAGCAAGTTGTTGTTCATGCAAACGAAGGCAACGCACGAAGTATTGGAAATTGGTGCACGCATGCCAGTGCCAACTCCGGTTGCCGAACTTGGGCCAGGCGAAGTGGGCTATCTCATTGCAGGAATTAAAGATGTTGGTGAAGCGCGAAGCGGTGAAACAGTAACCACATTTCTTGATCCGGCCACAGAAGCACTCGATGGATATCTCGATCCGAAACCGATGGTGTTTTGCGGACTCTTTCCAATTGATGGTGACGACTTCGAAAACCTGCGTGAAAGTTTGCAGCGCTTGAAGTTAAACGACGCGTCAATTACCTATGAGCCAGAATCATCCGGCGCGCTTGGCTTTGGATTCCGAATCGGATTCCTTGGTCTGTTGCACATGGAAATTGTGAAAGAGCGTCTTGAGCGCGAATTCAATCTCGCGCTCATTGCTACTGCTCCTTCGGTGGAGTACATGGTGCATAGAACTGATGGTCAGGTGTTGAAGGTGGACAATCCTGCCGACTTGCCACTTCCGAACTACATCGCGTCAATTGAAGAACCGTTTTTCCGGGTCAGCATTATTACGCCAAAGGAATACACCGGTTCGCTCATGGAGTTATGTCAGGAGCGCCGCGGCGAATTGATCAAGCTGGAGTACCTGTCTCCAGAGCGCGTGGACATGCAGTACTCGATGCCGCTTGCCGAAGTGGTAGTTGACTTCTTCGATCAATTGAAGAGTCGTTCGCAGGGTTATGCAAGCTTGGACTACGAACTTTCTGGATATCGCAAAAGCGATTTGGTGCGGGTAGATATTTTGTTGAATGCGTTGCCAGCAGACGCGTTCAGCACCATTGTGCACCGCGACAAGGCCTACAACTACGGCAACCGCATGTGCGGAAAATTGCGCGAACTCATTCCAAGGCAAATGTTCGACGTGCCTATTCAGGCAGCCATTGGTGGTCGCATCATTGCCCGCGAAACAGTGAAGGCAAAGCGCAAAGATGTGCTCGCAAAGTGTTACGGCGGCGACATTTCACGTAAGCGCAAGTTGCTGGAAAAGCAAAAAGAGGGAAAGAAAAAAATGAAGTCAATTGGTCGTGTGGAAGTTCCGGGCGACGTATTCATTTCTGCGCTCAAGCTCGATGACTGAGTTAGGCGAAGCAAAGCGCGGAGGAATGTTCCGTTCGCTGAGCAATCGCAACGCCCGATTGTTTTTCGCAGGATTGCTGTTTTCGAATATTGGTTCATGGTTGCAGCTCACCGCAACATCAATATTGTTGTACCGGTTAACGGGAAGTTCGGTCGACTTAGGAATTAATGCTGCCTTACAGTTTTTGCCGACACTCATTTTGGGCGCATGGGCTGGGGCGTTTTCGGACAGGTTTGATCGTCGACGCACCACCGTTATCACCCAATCGCTCATGGCCGTGCAGGCAATTGTGCTCGGAGTTTGTGATGTCACGGGTGTCATCAATGTGCGAATGGTTTTCGTGCTCACAGGGTGTCTTGGGCTGATCTCTGCAATTGACAATCCGTCGCGCAGAGGTCTTGTCACCGAGCTTGTTCCTGCGCACGAGATTGGCAATGCAATGTCGTTGAATACGGCAGTCATGACCGGATCGCGAATTTTTGGGCCAGCTTTGGCGGCAATGTTGGTTGGACCACTTGGTACAGGATGGCTATTCATCATTAATGGAATTTCGTACGCGTTTATGTTGTACGGAATTACGGGTCTGCGTAAATCGGAAATGTTTACTCCGGAACCTAGGCCCGCTGGCGGCACTCCCGTACGTGACGGCATTCGTTTTGTTCGCACACACCATCGACTATTTCCATTATTTATCGTGTTCACCATCGTCAGCACGTTTGCTTTCAACTACGGAGTATCGCTTCCGAAATTGGCCGACCTCAAGTGGGGCAATGCCGAATATTACGGATGGATTTTGGCAATGACCAGTGTGGGAAGTTTGATTGGCGCATTGTCAACCGCGCGGTTGCAACTCACTACATACAAGTGGGTGGCAAGTGCCGCTCTTATTCTTGGCGTGGCAAACATTGGTATGGCTGTTGCTCCAAACGTATGGATCGCCTTCATCTGGGCAGTGCCTCTCGGTGCAGGCGGTGCCGCAATGATTGCCGGCGCAAACTCGATCATCACTCATGAAGCACCACCCGACATGCGGGGTCGCATGCTTGCACTTACTGCGGTTGCATTTCTTGGGTCAACTCCAATTGGTGGCCCAATCACGGGGTGGATCGCCGACAACATTGGGGTTTCTTGGTCGCTTGCTTACGGCGGAATCATCACGCTTGTTGCAGGTGTGTATATGTTTGCATGGCTACTTATGAAACGGATTGATCATGTCTAAATCAGTGTTGTGGTTTCGTCGCGACCTGCGTCTTGCAGACAACGAAGCGCTGTGCGTTGCTGCTGCGCTAGGTGAAGTGGTCCCATTATTCGTGCTGGATCCTCGGTTTCTCTCAACCTCTGGCGCGCCGCGACTTGCGTTTTTATTTCGCAACTTACGTGCACTCAACGATTCAATGGGCGGATCGCTTGTTGTGCGCATGGGCAATCCAGAAGAGGTTGTTGCCCAAGTGTGTCGCGAATCAGGATCCGAACGAGTGGTGTGCGCAAAAGATTTCGCTCCTTACGGAATGCAACGCGATACTTTGGTGGCTAGCAAACTTGCGACTGAAGGTATTGATTTTCAGCAAGTTGGATCGTCGTATGCTGTAGAGCCTGGCGTGGTGCGCAAAGGCGACGGAACTCCGTATGCCGTATTCACACCGTTTTCAAAAATTTGGATTCAGCATGGATGGCCAGCACCATTTGCCGAACCTGTAGTGAAGTGGCATGGTGCACCAGAAGTTTCGAGTGAAGTAATTCCGCAGGACCCTCCGTGTAATGCAGTGCTTCCTGCGGCTGGAGAAGAAGCGGCGTGGAACGTTTGGGAGAAATTCCGTGACACGGCGCTCGATCTATACAGCGAGACGCGTAATAACCCCGATATCGCGGGAACAAGCATGTTGTCGCCGTATTTGCGATTTGGAGTGCTGCACTCTCGTTCATTGCTTGCTGAATTAAATGAAACAAAAGCACACGCAGTATTTCGAAGCGAGCTTGGTTGGCGGGAGTTTTATGCCGATGTGCTGTTTCATCAGCCACGAACGGTTCGCGAAAATTTGCAACGCAAGATGGACTCAATAGTTGTTGACACCGACGAACGTGCTCATCAACGATTTGCAATGTGGTGCGAGGGCAAGACGGGTTACCCAATTGTGGACGCGGGAATGAAGCAATTGCTTGCAACAGGGTGGATGCACAACAGGGTGCGCATGATTGTTGCCAGCTTCTTAGTGAAAGACTTACATTTGCCATGGCAGTGGGGTGCGAAGTTCTTTATGAAGCACTTGGTGGACGGCGACATTGCGTCCAATCAACATGGTTGGCAATGGACGGCAGGAACGGGCACTGATGCGTCTCCGTACTTCCGTATTTTCAATCCAATCTCGCAGGGTGAAAAGTTTGATCCCAACGGAAGCTATGTACGAGCATGGATCCCCGAACTGGCCGAAGTGCCAAATGATGTTGTGCATGCCCCATGGCTTGCAGGCCTCCTCAACCCCTATCTTGCGCCCATCGTGGACCACGCCGCCGAGCGCCAGGAATCACTCATTCGGTATAAGCAGTTATCGGTATCCTGAAAGGGATCCCCACATGCTTGACGACCGCAAAACAGCCATTCTCCGCGCAGTAGTCGAGGAGTACATCGCTACGGCACAGCCCGTTGGCTCGTCCCATATTGCCTCATCACATGGGGTGCAAGTTTCCTCGGCAACGGTTCGTAATGACATGGCCTTTCTTGAGCAAGAGGGTTACCTCGCTCAGCCGCACACATCTGCAGGCCGTATTCCTACAGATAAGGGATACCGATTTTTCGTTGATCATCTCACACCGAATGGAAAACTTGGTGCTGCCGACCAAATGAAAGTTGGCGAGTTCTTTGATACTGCTACGGGCAGGCTTGAAGAAACTTTGCAACGAACCAGCACATTGCTTGCACAAATGACGAACTATGCAGCAGTGGTACTTGGACCAAAGAAAGAAGTTGCTGTAGTTCGCTCAGTTCAACTAGTTGGGCTGTCTGCTCACTTGTCAACAGCAGTAGTGGTGTTGTCCAACGGTGCTGTTGAAAGTGAGCCAATCGAACTCGCCTCAACCATTTCAGAGGACGAAATGCAACGCACTACTGCGCACCTCTCGCGATTGATGGTCGGCAAGGCACTTGGTGACATGACGATCACTGCAACAACTGGTGAAGTAGTGATCGATGCATTGGTGCGACAAGTTATTGCAGCAATGAGTGGCCGCAGGGCAGATGAGTCGGTGTTCGTAGGTGGGGCCTCCGCAATGGCTGAAGCATTCGATGCTGTAGAAATCGTTCGCTCGGTGTTGCACACACTTGAACAGCAGTTCGTGATGGTGTCGCTTGTGCGCGACATGTTGAATCGCGGACTATCGGTGGCGATTGGGGCAGAGCATGGTGTCGAACCGCTTGCAGCATGTTCGGTGGTGCTCGCTCCGGTGATTGCAGATGGAACCACGCTTGGAACCGTTGGAATTCTTGGCCCAACACGCATGAATTATCCACAAGCGCTGGCAACTGTTGAAGTAGTGAGCGACCGACTCGGTCGCAGGCTTGCGGATAGCTGAGGCGAGTAATGGCTGAAGATTTCTATTCGTTGCTTGGCGTGTCACGTGGGGCAAGCGCAGAAGAATTGAAGAAGGCGTACCGTAAACGCGCGCGCGAACTACACCCAGATGCAAATCCAGGAAACGCGGAAGCTGAAGCGCAATTCAAGGAAGTGTCGCGCGCGTATGAAGTGCTGTCCGATCCTGACAAGAAAACTCGTTACGACCAATTTGGTGAAGCTGGAGTTGGCGGATCGGGTGCTGGCGGAGATCCGTTCGGTGGGGCTGGCGGTTTCGGCGACATTTTTGAAGCGTTCTTTGGCGGAGGGTCTCCTTTTGGTGGTGGACAACGTGGACCAAGTGGTCCGCCGCGTGGTCAAGACATTGAAACAGTTGCAGATATCGCATTCGAAGAAGCGGTATTCGGATGTCAGACAACGGTGAAAGTTCGTACTGCCGTTCGCTGCGACGACTGCACGGGTTCGGGTGCGAAAGCGGGAACATCGCCTACAACATGTAATGAATGTGGTGGTGCGGGGCAAGTGCGACGCGTTCGCCAGAGCATGCTTGGTCAAATGGTCACAGCACAGGCATGTCATCGATGCAGCGGAACGGGTCAAACGGTTGCATCGCCGTGTACTTCATGCAAGGGTGACGGTCGCATCATTAAGGAAGCTTCCTACCCAATAGAAGTTCCCGCCGGAATTGATAGTGGTCAAACACTTCGTTTAACAGGCAAGGGCGCTGTTGGTCAACGAGGCGGAAGTGCAGGCGATCTGTTCGTGCATATGCGTGTTGCTGATCACGACATGTACCAGCGTGAAGATGATGACTTGGTGGCAGACATCGAAGTTTCTATTGCGCAGGCAGCGCTTGGAGCAACGATTCAATTACCAACGCTCGATGGTGATGAAGTGCTCGATGTTCCATCAGGTACGCAGCATGGACGCGAGTTTGTGCTGAAAGGACGCGGTGTGCCTCGATTGTCACAGGGCGGACGCTCGCGGGGGCGTGGCGACTTGCGTGCCCGAATCG
Source organism: Actinomycetota bacterium (assembly GCA_037141855.1). Taxonomy (GTDB): domain Bacteria; phylum Actinomycetota; class Acidimicrobiia; order Acidimicrobiales; family Ilumatobacteraceae; genus UBA3006. Next base: position 41,744 of record JBAXBR010000005.1, read on the forward strand.
TCGTTGCCGTTCCCACAAAACTCAGCGACACCGAACGTGAGCTTTTGCGCAAGTACGCCGAAAGTCGCGGTGAACAAGTGGCAACCCATGAAGGCGGCATTAAGTCGAAAATAAAGTCAGCATTTTCATGATGGACATGCTGCGCAAATCTGCTGCGCATGTGTTCATCGCTTCGCTGGCATCGCCTGTACTTGAGCAGGAAGACGCGCACCACTTATTGAAGGTTTTGCGAATTACCGAATTTGACGTAGTGACTGTAAGTGATGGTCAAGGAAGTTGGATATCAGCAAAGTTGGATAAGCATGGTGAGCTTCACCCACTGAGCGAAATATTCGCTGAGGCTCCTCGCAAGCATGTTCTTTCCGTTGCCTTTGCACCAGTGAAGGGCGAAAAGCCTGAAGTGATTGTGCAAAAACTTACAGAGTTAGGAATCGACGAAATTATTCCTCTTGCTCCTACGCGTCGTTCGGTGGTGAAGTGGGACGATGCACGGGCAACAAAGAATGAAGAGCGTCTGCGCAAGATCGCTCGCGAAGCTGCAATGCAAAGTCGAAGAATAAGACTTCCTTCAATTCGTTCCATCACGGCGTTGGCAGATGTATTAGCTATGCCTGGCTGTGCAATTGCCGAACCGGGTGGATGTGAAATATCACGCGAACATCAGATCGTGGTCATCGGTCCAGAGGGCGGATTTGCTCCTGAAGAACTCACCACTCACGTGCCAACTGTTTCGTTGGGGGAATCCATCCTGCGGGCAGAAACTGCTGCAATAGTTGCAGGTGCGCTCATGGTGAGGGCTAGCAGGGAGACGCAGTGAGTACATCGGAAAACGAATCGCTTGATGAACTCAGCTATGCGCGCTTAGTAGGTGAACGACTTCGTCAAATTCGCCAGCAGAAAAAGCTGTCACTGAGTGAAGTCGAGAGTGCAACTATCCAGGAGTTCAAAGCCTCGGTGATGGGTGCCTATGAGCGCGGAGAGCGAATGATTTCGGTTCCACGGCTAGAGCGTCTTGCTCACTTTTACGGAGTAACCGTTGATCAATTGCTTCCTCGCGATAAGCAACGCGAAGGGGACACCCAAACTCACAGTGCTGCGCCGACGAAGTTGCGGATTGATGTTGTCAAACTCTCGTTGCGTGATGCGAAAGAATTCAAGATGCTTGAACGCTTATTGCGCATGATTCAAGTGCAGCGCCAGGACTTCAATGGCAAAGTGATCACTGTTCGCGCACATGACACCAGAGCCATTGCGGTCATTCTTGATGTTGCGGTAGACGATGTTGGCGCAAAACTCGCCGAACTAGATTTGCTGTTTGTGCCGCCGACTGCGTAACTGTTGATGAACCGAGCTGCCGGACTTCACGGCGTGTACATACACATTCCATTTTGTGTAAAACGTTGCGACTACTGCGCGTTTGCAACTTTTACCGATAGGCATCACTTGCAAAGCGAATATGTGCAAGCAATGTGCAAACACATCCGTTTACTCGTTGCCGCCGACATGCCACGTGCGACAAGTGTGTTTGTTGGCGGTGGTACGCCCACCATGCTTCCTGCAGATGAATTGTTGAGCGTGCTTGCTGAAATTCCATTGGCGCCTCGTGCAGAAGTGACCGTTGAATGCAACCCAGATGACATCACGCTCGAGATGATGCAGCAGTACCTCCGTGGCGGGGTGAACAGGGTGAGTATTGGGGTGCAATCAACAGTGGCGCACGTACTGCAGTCATTAGGTCGTACGCATAACCCAGAAAATGTGCAACGCGCAGTTGCGCACGTGAAACAGGCAGGGTTTTCAACGTTCAATTTAGACATTATGTACGGCGCAGCAGGTGAGTCGCTTGCTGATTGGCAGCAGACAGTTGCCGATGTTGTTGCGCTAGAACCACCTCACGTGTCGGCGTATGGGCTAACTATCGAGGCCAACACACCGCTTGCGTCGCAGCCAGAACGTCACCCAGATGATGATGATCAAGCAGACAAGTATGAGTGGGTTGATCAGCGCTTCGCCGATGCGGGGATGCTGAACTATGAAATATCTAATTGGTCGCTTCCTGGTCATGAGTGCGCGCATAACTACCTGTATTGGATGCAGGGAAACTATGACGGAATAGGTTGCGCTGCACATGCGCATAAAGACGGAACTCGCTGGTGGAACGTACGAACACCGGATCGCTACATCGAATTGATTAATAGTGACGAAAGTCCTACTTCCTCAAATGAGGTTCTCGATGATGAAACAAAATCATTAGAAGAATTGCAGTTGCTCATACGCACGCGCGAAGGCGTACCCACTTCGGCCTTCTCGCCCGATGATCGCTCGCTTCTTGAAGGGCTAATTGAATTACGCGAAGATCGATACGTATTGACGAGAGCTGGTCGATTAATGGCCAACGAAGTAAGCCTTCGGCTGCGTAAGTCGTAGGCTGGAATTGTGAATCAACTCGTTACTTTGGACAGCACTGCAACAGTTGATGAAATTCTTGAAGTATTCAACCGTGACGGAGCGGTGATCATCCGCAATCTCGTTGACGAGAATTTAGTAAGTCGGTTGCGCGCTGACTTGGATGCCGTCATTGAACAGGCAAACGTTGGAACGCGAAGCGGCGACCCAATTGTTGACAAGTTCTGGGGAGCCCGTACAAAGCGATTTGGCAGATTGGCGTGGCGAAGTCCAGCTTTCATCGATGTGTTGACAAATAAGACCATGGTTGAAATTAGCGACCGACTGTTATTGCCAAACGCAGTTGATTGGTGGCTGAACTCGGCGTTGATGATGGTGATCGGGCCAGGAGAAAAAGCGCAGGTGTTGCACCGAGATGTGAATAATTGGCCATTTTTTGAAACTCCAGCAGCACCAGAGGTGACAGTCAGCTGGATGGTTGCACTTGGGCCGTTCACTCGTGAAAACGGAGCAACCAATGTGGTGCCAGGAAGCCATGCATGGAGCGACTTCGCAGATCGTTCATTGGAAGGAAAAGTCGTTCAGGCAGAGATGGAAGCGGGAAGTGGTTTGTTGTACGCAGGTCGCGCATTGCATGGAGGCGGCTCAAATATTTCCGAGAATGATTGGAGACTTGGCATGCACGTGTCTCACGTGGTTGGTTGGTTGACGCCTGAAGAAGCTCTGCCTGTTGCTACACCGTGGGAGGTTGCAAAGGATCTTGATCCGCAAGTACAACGAAGGCTTGGCTGGCGTTGTTACGAGGCTGACTCTGTTGTGTCCGGACGTTTATGGACGGTTGATTACGAGGACATTCCGCTTGGCATGGGGCTCGATAAATAAAGATTGCAATTATGCAGTTAGTATGTGTTGTGTAAGGGCGCGTAGCTCAGTTGGTTAGAGCACTACCTCGACATGGTAGGGGTCCCGGGTTCGAGTCCCGTCGCGCCCACTGTTTGCACTAGATGCAGTTCGTTTGAGGGTTATCACCCAATATCGCAATGACAGTACTAGCCCTCGCGTTTACCTGTGGGTGTCCCTAAGTTGATTCATATAGTCAGCGGAATGGAATCCACGTGGTTCAGGAAACGATCCGCACGCGATTGGGCGGCGCTAGTTGGCGGAATGTTTGTTTTCATATTTGCATCCGCAAGTGTTTTGCATGCAATGGACCCACCAACGCTTATTTTCCTGCCGTATCAATCAACTGTGACGGTGAGCGACAGAACTGGGTCGAACTGTGGTGATTGCACTTGGACGATTGTGGCTGACGGGGTGGAGGTCTCACAGCTTCCCGTTTTGACTCTTGATGTGCCAGCACTTGATACTGGAAACGTTTTCATGGTTGTTGTTACTGGAACGGAAACAAACGGTTCAGGAAGTCACTACGTGACGGTCTTCCAAATCGCTGCTCCAGAGGAAACGACAACAACGACTACTACGCCTCCGACTACTACGCCTCCGACTACTACGCCTCCGACTACTACGCCTCCGACTACTAC
>JBAXBR010000006.1:0-44200 GCA_037141855.1 Actinomycetota bacterium
TCATCCATGAGAATGGCGATGACTTCGTTGCACAGTGGGCGTCGAATTGCCAACGAGAGGACCGCAAGGATGTCTTGCGATGAAACGATGGGGTCGAGATGGGCTCGGGGGAGCGAAAGTGGAGCACTGATGAGATTCAGCACAGTTCCTCCTGTAGTGAGTGCGAGCAAGTCGCAAGTAATGAACGGTGGGAGAAGTGCCGAAAATTTACAGCGAGGGTGTTACAGCAATGAAAACTGCAACTACACCAACAATCACAGGCACTACATATTCGGTCCATCGTGGAATGCGCCAATGTGTTGGGGCGAGCACGAACACGCCACAGATTGCCCCTGCAATCGCGCCACCGAAGTGTCCACCAACTGAAATATTGGGAATGGCAAGCGTGAGTCCGATGTTGATGACAAAAGTGAGGCCGAGTCCGGTTTGCAACGGGTTCACTCCGCGTTGACGCATGCCAACAATTGCCGCGGCCATCATGCCAAACACAGCACCCGAAGCACCACCCGTAAGGGCATGTGGGCTAGCCACTAGCGCGCCAGCAGCGCCACCAAGTAACGATGCGAAATACACAAGCGCAAATTTGACCGAACCAAGTGTTGGCTCAAGCATTCTGCTGAGTTGGTACAGCAAAAACATGTTCATGCCTACATGGAGAAATCCGAAATGCAAAAAGCCGCTGGAGACCAGTCGGTACCATTCGCCAGCATCAAGAAATTCTCGGGCAAGCCCCATGTCGAATTGGTACTGAGAGATTCCGTTCAACGTTCCCGGGTGCAACGCATCAAAAATGTAACCCCAGACGAAGAGCCCCAGGTTGACGGCAATGATTGCGTGCGATGCCGTATACGGATTGAGTTTTCTGCGCGGTGTAGAGAACCGCTCGTTGTGGTGTGAGGTCGGAGGAACTTGAGGAGGGGGAAAGTTCACAGATTCAGTTCGGATCTTTTTCGGCAAGCTCGCGATTAACCAAGTACCAATCAACAGTTTGACGCAAGCCGTCTTCGAATTCGGTGTGGGCATGCCACCCAAGTTCGCGCTCGGCGCGACTTGCATCCACGCGACGACGCGGTTGTCCGTCGGGGCGGGATGAATCCCAGACGAGTTCGCCATCAAAGCCAACGATGCGCGCAATGGTCTCAGCCGTTTCACGGATGGTGACTTCGCGGTTGTTGCCAAGGTTGAGTGGTTCGGCACTCGTGCGCAATTCTGCGGCCAGCACTATTGCTTCCGCTGCGTCATCTGCAAACAAATAATCACGACTGGCAACGCCAGTTCCCCACACGCTGATTTTGTCGGCGCCTTGCTCTTTGGCTTCGACGCATTTTTTGATTAATGCAGGAATGACATGTGAAACCGATTCGTGGAACTTGTCTCCTGGGCCGTACAAATTTGTTGGAATGACAAATGCGAAATGCTGACCGTACTGGGCTTCGTTCACTTGAGCGTGAATCAGCATTGCTTTTTTCGCAATTCCGTACGGAGCATTTGTCTCTTCTGGGTATCCATCCCAAAGCGATTCTTCGCGAAATGGAACGGGCGTAAATTTTGGATATGAGCACACGGTGCCAAGGAGCACAGTTTTTTCGACACCAACTGCACGCGCTGCTTCGATGGTGTGAGTGCCCATCATGAGATTGTCTAGATACAACTGTGCTGGAGCAACCTGGTTGTAACCAATTCCACCAACGCGAGCAGCTAAGTGAATGACGTGGCTGGGTGAGTGCTGGCGAAACAATTGCTCTGCAACACCAACTTGTGTGAGATCTGCTTCTTTTTGTCGTGGAGCGATCACCGTTGCGCCAAGGCCGCGCAATCTTGCCACCACTTTTGAACCGAGGAATCCGTTTCCACCGGTTACCACGACCGTACGATCTGCCCAGTAGGCAAGCGTTACGGGTGAAGTCATGCCAACAACGATACAGAGTTGGCACAATGGAAGGCGTGCGGGTCGCCTACACACTTGAGCAGTGCTGGCACCGCGTGCCCGGAGGCACGGCTGTGTCGGCCATTGAGGTTGCACGTGCAATGCCAGTTGTGCGCCCAGACGTTGACTTGTTGGGCGTTTCGGGTCGTCATGGCGAAGATTCGTCTGTCACGTTTGATATTTCAATCGATGTCGCAGGGCTACCCATTTCTGGTCCATTGCTGTATGAAGCTTCACTTCGGTTACGTCAACCGCGAGTGGAGCGAGTGTTGAACGATATTGATCTCTTGCACAACACCAGCATCATTCCGTTTGCGACCAACGGCAAGATGGTGTCCACGGTGCACGATCTTGCATTTTTGCATCATCCCGACTTTTTCACTCGTCATGGAAACGCCGTATTTACGCGCAGCTTAAAAATGTTAAAGAGGCGTGCAGATATGTTGCTGTGTAGTTCAATGGCAACGGTGAACGATTGCCTAGAAGCCGGATTTTCACGCGATCGGGTGCGGCTTATTCCGCTCGGTGTGAGGTCTGAGCCTGCGAGTACTGATGACATTGCCCAGGTGCGCGCAGCTTGCAATTTGCCAAGCGAATTTATTTTGTTTGTAGGCACGCTTGAACCGCGAAAGAATTTAGCGAAATTAGTTGAAGCGATGCGTGGGCAGTCCGACTTGCCTCCACTTGTTGTTGCTGGGGCGGAAGGCTGGGGAGACATTTCCGTTTCAGCGAGCGACAACGTGAAATTCCTTGGTCACGTTGAAGAACGTTTTCTCGGTGGCTTGTATGCCGCTGCCAGTGTCATGGCCTATCCATCGTTGTGGGAAGGCTTCGGGCTACCGGTGCTTGAGGCGATGGCGCAGGGAACTCCGGTGGTGACAAGTGAATTGATTTCGACGCAAGAGGTTGCAGGTGGAGCGGCCGTGCTTGTTAATCCACGCAACACAGAAAGCATTCGAGATGGAATTCGGAAGGCCCTGAATGACCACGCGGGGCTTTCACGTCGTGGAATGGTGCGTGCGGCACAAGCAACATGGACGAACACGGCGCAGTTGACTGCCGCGGCGTACGACGAAGTGATGGCCCAATGAGTTCAGCACAACACAACATTGCGGTGAACATGCTGTGGTGTGTGCCAGGCGCTGTTGGTGGGAGCGAGGAGTACTTCATCCGTCAATTGCGTGGCCTCGTCGAAATCAATGCACCCTTTAATGTGACGGTGTATGCACCTAAGGGATTTGCCGGTGCACATCCCGATGTTGCGTCTGCGATGCGCGTAGTTGAAGCACCTTCGCGCTGCACGAGTCGCGAATTGCGTGTGTTGTTAGAAAATACGTGGCTTGCGGCACGCACAAAATCTGCGGACATCGTGCACCATGGTGGTGGAACAATTCCGAGCAGGGGTAATTCGGCAACCCTGCTCACTATCCATGATGTTCAGTACTTGACATATCCCGAGTATTTCAATGCGGTGAAGCTGCGATATTTAAAAAACAGAGTTCCTTCGGCAATTCGTCGTGCTTCGGTAGTTGCAACTCCGAGTAATTACGTGCGAGAGAGCATTGAGCAAGAGTTTGGAATTGAGCGTGCTCGCACTGCGGTGATTCGACATGGCCTTGAGCCTTCAATCGGAATTCATAAAACGGCAGAATCAGAACTGCGCACTCGCTTTGGCCTTGGGAGTGCGCGTGTTTTAGTAATTCCTGCCATTACTCATCCACATAAGAATCACGAGTTTCTCTTGCGCTTGGTGGCCAATGAGTGGCGAAATGAGGACGTGAAGTTGGTAATGGTTGGTGGCAGTGGACTGGCAGAGTCGCGAATTCAATCGCTCATTGCTGAACTGCATATCTCGAACAAGGTCGTTCGTTCTGGTCGCGTGAACGCAGCCGATCGCGACGGGCTAATTGCATTGGCAGAAGCTTTAGTTTTTCCAAGTAAGTATGAAGGTTTTGGCGCGCCGGTGCTTGAAGCAATGGCGCTTGGTACTCCAGTAATTTCGAGCAATTGTGCCGCACTGCCCGAAGTCGTGGGAGACGGAGGTCTCGTCCTGCCACTTGCTCCTGAAGCCTGGGCTGGAGCACTGGACATGGTTCGCACACAACGATTGACACTTGTGCAAAATGGTTTTCGACGAGCCGAAGAGTTCACTGCAGCTAAGTCGGCACAAGATTTAGTGATTGCCTACGAGAAAACATTGGCTACGGTTCGATGATGAGCAAGAACAAACTTCGCCTCGTCGTGTTGTGCCCGCACTTTGCTCCAGATTTAGCCCCAACTGGAGTGGTGATGACTCGAATCGTGAGCGAGCTTGCGGCGCGTGGACACGAATTGCATGTGGTCACTTCGCTGCCGTGGTATCGCAATCATGCGATTGAGCCTGGTTGGGGCGGGCGATTATGGCGCACGGAAAAAACAGAGTGGGGTTCAATCATTCGGGTGCATCCGTTCCCGGGAAAATCAAAGTCAAATTTGTTGCGCCGTGCAGTCGGTTTTCTTGCATTTAGCTATGCGGTAGGAATTCGCAGTGTGCATGCAGATGGTTTGCCGTTCAAAGTAGATGGAGTTTTAGCGATGTCGCCTCCGCTAACGCTTGGGCTAACGGGTTGGTTCACCAAAATTATTCGACGTGCACCATTGGTGTTCAATATTCAAGACGTGTTTCCCGATGCGGCTGTTCAGACAGGCGCAATTTCTAACCGGAAAATAATTGCTGCTGCAAAATGGTTAGAGCGTGTCAGCTATCAGCGTTCTGATGCGGTGGTGCTTCTCTCGCAAGACCTGCGCACAAATATTGCGAACAAGTTAGATGCAAAATATCATCAGCGCTTACATGTCATTCCCAACTTCGTCGACACGGTTGCGATTACTCCACAGGACAGGATGACCTCGTATCGCTCTGAACTGGGGATCGGCGATCAGTTAGTGGTCATGTATGCGGGCAATGTCGGTTTTTCGCAATCGTTGAATTTGGTTTCCGAAGCCGCTGCTGAATTTCCTGAAATTGCGTTCGTCATCAATGGTGATGGTGCGGCGCGTAACAAACTGCAAGAAGAATGTGCAACGTTTGCCAATGTGTATTTCGGTGATTACCAGCCAATCGAGCGATTGAGTGAGGTGCTCGCGACGGGCGATATTCATCTTGTGCCATTGCGAACCGGGCTTGCCTCAGTGAGCGTTCCTTCAAAGTCGTATTCGATACTTGCGGCGGGCAGGCCGATGCTTGCTGCCATTGACCCAAATACTGAAATTCCCAATATGTTGCGTCAGTCCGGGGCCGGAGTAGCCGTTGAGCCGGACAATAGTGCTGCATTTATTGCGGCCCTACGCCAATTGGTCAGCGATAGATCTGGCCTTATCGAAATGGGAAAAAGCGGACGTCGGTGGGTGGAAACCCATGCATCGCCTGCGTCGGTGGCGGCACAGTACGAGGCAATATTCCTTGCTAACCGATAACCTCTAGTCCTCGTGGCACGTACATCATCAGCAAAAAAAATCGCCCGTCTTGCAGAAAAGGGCAAAGGCAAAAAGGTCCGCTTTCAGGGTGGGTCTGTTTTTCCTACGGTTGTTCTCGCAGTTCTTGTACTTGGCGCGGTGTTGATCGCCTATGCGCGCCAGGGTGGGACCACCGTAAATGCAAATGTCACGGCGGAGCAAAAGTACGCAACTGCATTCGCCTTTTTTAATTGCGACGCTGTCGTAACGAACTTGAAGCAACCCGATGCGGCAACGCTCAATCCTGCAGACAAATTTGCTGCAGTAACAACAGCTGCTCCGGCAGCAATTATCGGTGATGGAATTGTTGGCTGGATGCCGCAAGCACTTGCCGGTCAGCGCAAAGCAAAACTCGACACCATTTTCGGCCTGTACGGCATGACTGTTACGAATGACACCATCACCTTGGCAGATGGAACAAAAATTTCTGAAACTGATACCAAGTGCGCAAACAAAGATGCACGAATTAGCGTGAGTGTTTGGGAAAATGGATCGTCAAATTCGAAATTGTCGATTGCCAGCTTCGGTGGGGTAAAGATCGATAATCAGATGACAGTGGTACTGGCATTTACTTCCGATGGAGTAGAAGTTCCACGACCTGCCGTCGCGGATTCCCTCTCGGCCTATCAGGGATAGTTCACCCGCGATGCACGCAGTCGTGCTCGTCGGAGGTTTTGGTACTCGGCTTCGGCCGTTGACATATGCCATTCCGAAACCTTTGCTTCCTGTTGCGCACGTGCCAATGATCCGAAGGCTGGTGAATCGGCTTGCCGAAGGTGGAGTTACCGATGTTGTCTTGGCACTTGGTTTCAAACCAGAACCATTTTTTGCCGAGTTCCCTAACAACATGTGTGGCGAAGTTCGAATGTCATATGCAGTTGAATCAACACCGCTAGACACTGCAGGGGCAATCGGGTTTGCTGCTCGATCTGCGGGTATCACTGGAACATTTATTGTTGCTAACGGTGACGTGATGACGGATCTCAATGTTGCAGACCTGGTTGCATTTCATCATCGGAGTGGCGCAAAAGCGACAATTTCACTTACGCCGGTAGAGGATCCATCGCAATTCGGCATCGTCGAAACAGATGCTGAAGGGCGAGTGCTCCGATTCGTTGAAAAACCACAAACTGGTGAGACTGCGAGTCGCTTTGCAAGTGCAGGAACATATGTGATGGATGAGTCAACGCTTGCACTCATGCCTGGTACCGAAAAACTGTCAATTGAGCGTGTGACTTTTCCGCAACTCGTAGCCGAGGGTGCGTTATTTGCGATGGCGACAAATGATTATTGGATTGACGCCGGCAGACCCGATACATACGTACAAGCAAATTGTGATGTTGCTGCGCAAATGCGAAATCCGGCTGATGCGGCGGTGCATGCCGATGCTGTCATCGCCAGTAGCGCGGTAGTACTTGATGCAGTGGTTTCGCCACGAGTGACCATTGGCCAGAATGCGCATGTCAGTAATTCGGTTTTGCTCAATGGCGCTGTTGTAGGCAATGGTGCAGTTGTGGAGCGGTCCATTGTGATGGGCAATGTTGGTAGCGATGCTCGTATTGCAGACTGCATAGTTGGTCCAACAGGTGTGGTCCAGTCAGGCCAAGTGTCAATGGGTGGTCGTTTCCCCGAAGGAGAGATTTCCTAGTCATGGCAGCATCCACCCCATCGGTAATGGTGTGTGGCGGAGCAGGATTCATTGGGTCTCATCTCGTTGAACGGCTACTTGCAGATGGTCATGCTGTAGAAGTTGTTGACGACCTTTCCACTGGTTCGCTTGCAAATCTTGGCGATGCACGAGCAATGGGCGGGCAGCTGAGGTTCCATCACCTCGATGTGGCGAGTCTTGAATTTGCAGAACTTGTTGGACTCCGCCGTCCTGATGTGCTGTATCACTTTGCGTTGCTAGCCCCGAATGCCTCCGAGAATTCATCGGTAATGCGCGCGGTTCCTATGTTGCTGTCCGTGTTGGAAGCAGCAAGAAATCATGGAGTGAAAAAGGTGGTGGTGTGTGTCGCTGCTGGCTTGATTTACGGCGAAGTGAATGCAAAACATCTTCCGGTTAAGGAAGGTAGAAAAAACGATGCCATCGGGGTGCCGCATGTAATGGCACAAACCTTGGTTGATCTACTTGGCGTGTATCGAGAAAAACATGGCATTGAGTACACGGTGCTGGCAACAACAAATGTGTACGGGTTGCGTCAGCGTGAAGATGATGGTGTGGTTGCTGCGTTTGCTGCTGCTATTCATCGGGGCGACGATGCCCAAATATTTGGCAATGGCAAGCAGACCAGGGACTTCGTCTATGTCGACGACGTAATTGACGCGTTGGTTCGAGCACAAAATCGCGGCGATGGTTTGCTCATCAATATTGGAACTGGTGTTCAAACTGCAATAGAAGAATTGTTTAAGCAGCTCGCTGCTGGAACAATGGTGAAGGCTCGAAAAGTATCTGCGCGGCCAGCGGACTTGCAGCGCACTGCGGTGTCAAACGTGCGCGCAAAAATCCAGCTTGGCTGGACACCATGGACTTCTCTTCACGATGGTCTTGGCGTGATCCGCCAGCACTTTAAACAGCAATAGCTGTTAGCGGAATAAGTCTTCTTGTGGAGGGCGAACGATTTCGTCCATCGATGCGTCTCGGAACCATGAGGAATCTGCACCTCGAACGATGGCGATAGGAATACCTGAAGATTTTCCCATCACGAGTTCAGCCGTGCTTGCAAGTTCATCTGCAACGCATACTTCTGTTACCTGCATGGTGCGGCCAAGTGCGTCAGGCGTTCCGCGCAAGTCAACTACTGCGGCAATTCCGGCAACTCCAATTGCTACGTCGGTTAAACCTTTACGCCACGGACGTCCAAATGTGTCGCTCACAATGACTCCTACAGACACCCCCAACTTCGCTTGGATAATGTCACGAATTCGGCGCGCAGATCGGTCGCTGTCGAGTGGGAGTAGTGCGGCAAAACCACGTTCTACGTTTGATAAGTCGATTCCACTATTCGCGCAAATAAAGCCGTGCTTGGTCTCCGTAATAATCAGGTCACCGCGCCTGCGCACAATCCGCACAGCCTCGTCTTCAACTAATTGCTTGTGGCTGAGTGGGTCATCAGGATCAATTTCTACAAGTCGACCTTCGGCCTTCGACACAATTTTTTGTGTTACGACAACTACATCGTTGTCTTGGAGCGGGCCATTGGGTTCTTCGCGACATGAGTTCACCACAATGTCACCAACTTGGTCTCCTGGAACAATTTCTCCAATTCCTTCAACGCCCCAAGCAGTCAGTCTGTTCATCGGGTTGCCTCCAATGCGGTGCGCGCAAGCAAGGCAGATACTTGCGGTGATTTCATGATGGTGTCTGTGACGATGCAGCGCATGCCTTGTGCCTCTACAGCAGATGCAAGATGTGCGTCAGCATTGTCAATAATGAGGGTGCCACAAATTGGTGCATAAATTTTTGCTACGCCAACAACTGATGACTCGTGACCGAGTTCAGTCATCAGGCGATCAGCTGGGCCTTTCAGGGCTGCTCCGTTGACGATTGGTGAAATGGCACATACCGAATCACGTCGGTGCGCAAGCACTTCGTCTACTCCTCCGAGTGAGCGAATGGGCGCAATGGAAACTAGTGGGTTCGAGGGCGCGATCAGAATGGAGCCGGCGCTCGCAAGGATGTCTAACCCATTTGGTTTCGCCTGTTTCGAACCGACAAACTTCACGGCCGAAGCCGCAACGCTGTGGTGATGCTTTACGAAGTATTCCTGGAAACTGATGTCAGTTCCAGCACTACCGGCTGCGCAGTCTTCTGCCAGCGTGATTACTGTTTGCACGCTGTCGTTGCTCATGGGAACAAGTTGCAGGTCTAACCCCCACGCTTGAGCAATCTCTGTAGTCACTTGGGCAAGTGTTGCGCCTTCGCTAAGTCGGGCAGTGCGGTAAAAATGTGTAGCTAAGTCTTTGTCTCCAAGATTGAACCATGTTGGTGCGGCATGTGAATCAGGTGGGCGATTTGTGGCATACCGAGACAACGCGCTCATTGCGGTCCAGGTTTCGTTTTCCAGACCCCATCCGCGCTCTGGGTCAATTGCACCAGCGAGGGTGTAGGTCACGGTATCGAGGTCTGGTGAAATGCATAAGCCGTGCAGCACAGTGTCGTCGCCAGTATTCACGATTGATGTAATACGCTGAGGTTCAACTTCGAGCATCAGTCCACGAAGAAACCGTGCGGCTCCAACGCCACCTGCAAGAACAACAATCACGCCAGTGATCGTACTGATAGATTTGAAGGCATTATGCGTAAAGCCTTTATCACCGGTATCACCGGCCAAGACGGGCGACACCTTTCCGAGTTTCTGCATGGGAAGGGCTACAAGGTGTACGGCATGATGAAGGGGCAGCACAATCCGCGCGCTGAACTTCTTCGGGATGAGTTTCCTTATGTAGAAATTGTCCCCGGAGATTTGACCGACCTGACCAGCTTGGTGACGGCACTGGAGTATGTGCAGCCAGATGAGTTTTACAACCTTGGAGCTATTTCTTTTGTGGCCATGTCGTTTAACCAAGCCGAGCTCACGGCAAACGTGACAGGGCTTGGGGTGCTTAGGGCACTTGAGGCAGTTCGCATGGTGGGCGGTGTGCAAAATAACCCGATTCGCTTCTATCAGGCTTCGTCTTCGGAAATGTTCGGCAAAGTACGCGAAGTACCGCAAACCGAAATGACACCGTTCCATCCGCGCTCACCGTACGGTGTTGCCAAAGTGTTCGGGCACAACATCACCATGAACTATCGCGAGAGCTATGGGCTCTATGCATGTTCAGGAATTCTGTTCAATCACGAAGGCCCGCGGCGCGGGTTGGAATTCGTTACTCGCAAGATCACTAATACGGCAGCGCGCATCAAACTCGGCATAGATAAAGAGTTAGTACTTGGAAATACCGACGCAAAGCGCGACTGGGGATACGCCGGAGACTACGTGAAAGCAATGTGGCTGATGTTGCAGCAAGACGAACCAGACGACTATGTGATCGCCACAGGAGAAACGCATTCGGTTGAGGAGTTCCTTACGCTTGCGTTTGACAAGGTTGGACTAGGAGACTGGAAGCCATATGTTCGCCACGATGCCAAGTTTTTGCGCCCAGCAGAAGTTGATTTGCTTATCGGAGACCCCGCCAAAGCCAAAGCCAAACTTGGTTGGCAACCAGAAGTGAATTTTGAGCAACTCGTTTCAATGATGGTGGAGCACGATCTTGACTACGAGTCCCGCCGACTCAACAGGTAGCTAGTCAAGTGGGCGTTCGGCAAACGCGTCAATGATCGATGCGTCATCAAAAACTGCGTTGCCAGACATTTTTTGCTTGAGTGAAGCAATAAAAATTACGAGTGAAACCAACGAGCTTGCGACGAGTGCGAGTTCGACTCTGAGATACAAATCACTGCTCGACAACCAGGCGACAAGCACAAATGCTGCAAACCCTGCACACCAACCAATTGCTACTCGTGCATGACCGCTTAAGGCAATGACTGCCTGGGCAATGGCAAGGGCGATCATGTACAGCGCGCTGGAAAATGCAAGCATTGTCATGGTTCGTCGATCAATTCCACCGTCGTATACCAACTTAAGAATCCATGGCCCAAACACGAATGCTCCGGCAGTTCCAATCACTCCTACCGCGCCAACCAACACCAGCAACTGATTTAACCCACGCTTAAATTCCGCAAGCTTTCGTTGCGCGGCAAGCCGAGCAAGCCGTGGCAAAAGCGCTGCTTGTACAGCTTGAAAAAGGAACAATGGAATGCGCGCAAAAATGACTGCGTTACCAAATCGGGTAACGAGTTCAGGCGGCGCATCATGACCCAGTAGGTCAACAGTGATGGGTCCAGCATTTACCAGCGCTGCGGCAAAAAGCGAACCAAGAAGCAACCAACCCAAGTTTGGAGTTACTTCCGCCCAGGATGCTGCCGGCCCCTGTTCTGTTTTTAGCTTGCCACCAAATGCTGCAACGATGACTCCGACTACAGGTGAGAGCGCGATGGTGAGGGCGTAGGCGCCAATATTCGTTACTCCTGCAATCCACAAACCCGCGCAAGCCAACACCCGGATTGCACCATCTAGTCCCATAATTAGCCCATATGCGCCAAAGCGCGCATTACCCGAACAGATGCCTCTTGCTAGGTGCATCGGTGCATACGTTGCGAGCGAGAGGAGTAGACACCACGTGACTGCTCCATTCCCATCAAACAAATTGCTATTGATCTTTGATGAAAGAGCAAACACAGCAATGCATAGCGCGATGAAAATAATGACGGTTATTTGCAACACACGTTTAACGATTGGCAGTCCACCTTCGCCGATGGCGCGACGGTGAGAGAGTGCCCGGCTTACTTCTTGTTCGATGGGGAGAAAGAAACCGGGGATCAATGCAAACGCAATGAACCACATCGCCACAATTGGCTTAAAACCATCTTGACCTAATGCTTGTTGTCCAATTTTGAAAAATACATATGCAGAAATACCTGCAACAAAAAGTCCAATGCCAACAGAAGTAGTGCCCTCAGGGAGAGCGATCTTTGAACTAGCTGTGCTGTTCAGTGGTTGGTTTTCTGTTGGAGACAAGCCTTCGTAGGTTAGTGAGTGCCGAAGTGGCATGGGTTACTGCTTGCTCCACAGCGCCTGGGAGTTTTGCTTGTAGGTCAGTCATTACTTCCTGACGACGAACTTGAGTTTTCTGAAAAGTAAGAACTCCGAACCCAACTGTGGTGTAGGCAGCATCCTTTGCCAATTCGATCACTCGGTCAGTTGGAATGTGGGGGAGTCGGTTCAGCAATGCCTGTGCATCAAGCTTGGTGAGATCGATACTTGGAATAGTTGGAATTTTTACGCTTGGAATTTTCATGGCGTTCCTTTGAAGTGGGGTAGTTCACGTATCTGCTAACAATGGTAACTGTAAGTGCTAACTATTGCAAGCACATGTCCTTATGGGTGAAATGGGGGTTCAGAAGCAGCCAACTAACCTGAATGCGCCGTGATGAATACCGACGATTTTGCCGATGTTGGTCGGCTTACCCAACGGGCGCAAGCGGCCCCTCCGGTTGTGGTCGGCATGGTGGTTTACCGACCCGGTCCCTGGTTCGTTGAATCGCTTCAGGCCCTTGCCGCCCAGACGTATCCGCAATTGCAAACGTTATTTCTCGTTGTGGGTTCGCAGGCAGAAGTTGGCGTTGAATTCGATGTAGACCCGACGGAACTTATTCATTCAATATTGCCGCAGGCAGTTGTACGACACGTTGAGGGAAATCCAGGTTTTGGATTGGTCTGCAATGAAGTGGCTCGTCTTGTAGATGGTGATGGCGGCTTTTTCTGTTTAATGCACGACGATGTCGCATTGGATTCAGATGCAATTGAACGGCTTATTGAGGAAACGTATCGATCAAATGCAGGTCTCGTTGGTCCGAAGCTTGTGGATTGGGACGATCGAACTATTTTGCAAAGTGTTGGGCTCAACGTCGATCGAATTGGCGAAGTTGAACCTTTACTCGGAGAGAATGAAAAAGATCAAGAACAGCACGACAGTGTCCGTGACGTCTTTGCACTTTCATCTGCGTGCTTACTCATTCGCTCAGACCTTTTCCGGGAACTTGATGGTTTCAATCAACATCTAGATTTCTTTGGAGAAGAGTTAGATCTGTGTTGGCGTGCGCATTTGAGCGGAGCGAGAGTGCTGATCGTTCCATCGGCGAAAGCGCGTCACAGAAACGGCATTGACAGTCGTTCCGAAGACTTGGCGCGTGTGTCAGCGCAAGCACGTAATCGTGTTCGCACCGTTGTCACGCTTTCCGGAAGATTGCAGCTTCCATTTGTGGTGTTGCAAATGTTGGTTGCGTCTGTTGTACAAGTAGTTGCAGGAATTTTTGGAGGTGGATTTACTTCGGCGCTCGCCTCGCTGCGTGCTTCACTTTCGGTGATTCTTGATATTCCTTACATCATTCGACGTCGTGCAGAAGTCAGGCCAATTCGACGTGTTTCTCCAAGTGAAATTCACGATCTACAAGTTTCTGGAAGTTCCCGGTTGTCATCGTTCTTGCATCGCCGCAGTAGGCGTATTCAGCAGGCCTCGATCGCGCAGAAAGACCGCAAGGATGCCGTAAAGCATCAGCGATTCGTAACAAACATTTTTATCGTTATTGCAATTTTTGTGTTGCTGGGAAGTCGAAATTTTTTAATGCACGGTGTTGCTCATGTAGGAGAGTTCCTTCCAATGAGGGCCGTATCGGAATCACCGCGAGCGTTACTTGCTTCGTTCGTGAGTGGGTGGACTCAAAGCGGATTCGGCTCTGCCGGATCTAATCCAACTGGCTATGTGTTGATGGCACTTGCGGGGGCAGGCTCATTTGGACGAATTGGCGCATTGCAAACCACTTTGATTATCGGTTCGGTGTTCGTTGCAGCGTTTGGGATGTGGAAAGTACCGGCAGGGTATTTTTCATTACGTGCTCGAGCAATTGGGATGGCAATGTATGTCGCAGTTCCTCTTCCATATGTTGCGTTAAGTAAGGGCCGCCTCAGCGATTTGTTGGTGTATGCATCGCTGCCGTGGATACTCCGGTTGTTTGTTCGTGCGGAGTCAGGTTTGCGAGGCGCAAAGCAGACCCAGCTTCTTGCTACGTCAGTACTTTTTGCTGCAGTCGTGTTTGCTTTTGTCCCATCGTTTCTTGCAATTGTCGTGTGGGTTGCCCTCGCATGGATTATTGGCGGTGTGGTTGCTCGGGTGAACGTGCGTCAAGCGTTAGTCGTTGGACAGCTGGTTATCGCCTTGATTGTCGGCGCACTTGTTCTGAATGCACCATGGGCAAGTCAGTTTGTAAATGCAGGGTGGAAGAACTATTTCATAGGAAGTCAAGATGCATCCATCCAGCGATTTGGGCTCACGCATCTCGCCAGGTTTGACGGTGGGTTCCTGCGATTCGGAATAGTTGCACTCGGTCTGTACATTCCGGTATTCGTGAGTGTTGTGGTTACTCGGTCGACCACGTTTATTTGGGCAACCCGAGCGCTATCTCTTGTTGTGCTGACTGGGTTATTGATTGTTGCAGTTGACGCAAATGTTCTCAACATTCCGACGCCAAGCTTCGGTCAGTTGTTGGCAATTGTTGCTTGCGGAGTTGCGCTTGGCGCTGGAGCGTTGGCGAGTTTTGTTTTTGATGATGACCTCACACTGGCTTATCGATGGTGGAAGCCATTTGTTGCATGTGCAGTACTTACGTCTCTGATAGGTGCTCTACCCGCAGTTTCAATGGCGCTGGGTGGTTCATGGAAGCAATCGCCGACAGCGGTGTCAGATCTATATTCGCAAATGCAAGCCAATCCGCCAGAGGGTGACTACAGCGCCGTGTATGTAGGTCGAAGCGAAGTGCTTCCAATCCCTGGTACGCGCTTAAGTAGCACGGTTTCGTTCGCAGTTGCAGATGACGGCGAACTGACGATGCGTGACCGATGGTCTAATCCAAATGATTTAAATGGCAGTGTAAAAAGTGCGCTTCATGCAATTGTCGGGCGGGAAACAGTACGTGGTGGCCGACTGTTAGCCCCACTTGCTGTTCGGTACGTGGTGGTTCCAATAATCGATGGTGCAGAGTCAACGATTGAAAAGCCTTTGTCTCTTCCTGATGGACTACTTGCAGCATTGTCAACGCAACTTGATTTCCGACGTGTGTATCAAGCAAGCGATCTGGTGATTTACGAGAACATGGCTTGGGTGCCAGCGCTTTCCCTGCTTGACGAAAGCTCATCAGCATTGAGCAAACAGGCAGGCGAGGAAGTGCTGCTCTCATCGTCGTTGAACTCGACAACTCCCATTGCACGTAGTGGCGATATTTCGAGTGTTGCAACAGAAATTAATCCTTCAACGGTGTACCTGGCGGTCCCATTTAGTGAGCGACTACGACTTGACGTTTCAGGAGCTCAATTGCATCCTCGAGTTGCATTCGGTGGAACCACCGCATTTGATGTGGGCACGGGTGGCGTCGCGACGTTGCGATACAGCACGCCTATTTCGCAGTATCTCTACGTGCTCATCCAATTCGTTCTGTGGTTGTTAGTAATGCTGGCCGTTTTCGACATTGGACGAATTCGACGTCGATTGCAACATGTGCGAAAAACAGAGGTTGTTGTTGTCGGTGACATGGGTGTTCCCGCACTGTCATTTTCTGAAGGTGGCAATCAATGAACGAAAATCAACGCCTGGTCACCGTGCAAAATCGCACACATTTAAGTATCCGCCAGTTGGCAGTGCTTGTACTTTCGCTGTTGCTAGTCGGGCTGATGGTGTTCATCAATAAGCGTGACAGTGGAGCGCCTCAAACCGGCCTTGCAGCAGTGCCAGTAATGCCTATTGTTTCAATGAATTCGAGAATTTCAACAAGTTGGTTTTGTCCAGGTGTCCCAGGAAACGACGGAACGGTTTCAGGATCAATTGTCATTTCCAATCCTTCGGATTCTGATTTCAATGCAACGGTGACACGCCTTGGAGTAGGGGTTGCACCCGTGGTTACCGCGGTAACTGTCGCCGCAAGGTCTCAGGCAACAGTAAATGTTAAGGACGGTATTGAAGCGTCGTTCATCAGCACGATCGTCGAAATTTTTGGTGGAGTTGGAACTGCTGAACAATTCATCAACCACCCTGCTGGGAACTCGGTTGCTCAATGTGCAAATGAGCCCGCTACAGATTGGTATTTTGCCGATGGATTTACTGGTGCCGACAGCTTGGATCACATTGTTCTCACAAATCCATATAGCGATTCAACGGTGGTCGATGTCGCGTTCGTAACAAAGGATTCAACGCGCGAGCCGGCCCATTTGCATGGCTTTGTCATCCCTCCGCGTTCAGTTGTTGCTTTGAATATGGCAGACGAAGGGGCGCGTAACGAACCGGTAGTTGCGGTTGAGGTGCATGCCACTGCCGGAAAATTGGTGGTCGGACGGTCGCAGCATTATTTAGGCGATGGTCGATTGGGGTACACCATGGCTCTAGGCGCAAGCGGAGTGAGTTCTGAGTGGTGGTTTGCAGATGGCGAGAAGTCAGATGGGAATACCGAGCAATTAGTGATTCTTAATCCAACCGACACTGATATCAATTTGAGTGTGATGTTCGTAAACGGCGTAAACCCCGATTCGCAAATTGAACCAGCAAGCCTTACTGCACCTGCTGGAAGAGTCACCTTGTTCGACACAGGGTCGTTGCCAAACCTGCCGAATGGACGTTATGGAATTATCGTTTCCACAATTGGAGACCCAGGGGCAGAGTCTCCAGGAGTAGTCGTCGAGCAAGTAATTAATAGACGAGTGGGGAACACCGTCGGAACGTCGGTGGTGCTTGGGGCGCCAATGGGTGCAACTTCTACGGTGTGGTGCGCACCAAGTGGAGTCTCCAGCGGAATTGAAGATTCCTTAGTGATTTTGAATGCAACGCCAGTTGAAGGAACGGTGACGATTTCGCAAGTTGGACCCGCAGGTGAGGTTGTCATAGCTGGGTTGGAGTCAGTCGTGCTTCCGGCAAGTGGTCTTGTGTCAATTCCTGTACCGGCAGGAGTATCGAATGGCGAAGTAATAATTCGGGCAACGATTCCCGTAGTCGCGCAGCGCATGTTGTTGCGTGGTCATGATCTCATCGGTCGCAGTGCCGTACTTGCACTTCCAACAGTTCCATCGCCAGAAGCTGCACCATGATTCGTGTTGCCATAGTCGCTGTAGTGCTACTCATTGCAATTACGGTCAACAAAATCTTTAGTCGCCGAACTGTTCAGGCGCCAACTCAGGCAGACCAAACGATGCCTACGCAAATCGATCGTGATGATTTTGCTGAGCCATCGAAGGATTGGTTGGTGTTGGCCTTTACTTCAACTTCGTGTAATGCGTGCGCTGATATTGAGCGCAAAGCAGTGGTGCTCAAGTCGAGTGCTGTTGCCGTTGATGTTTGCGAATACGTGGCTCAGCGTGAATTGCATAAAAAGTATGCAATTGATGCAGTTCCAACTTTGCTTCTTGTTGATAGGCAAGGGGTGGTGCAAAAAGGATTTCTTGGTCCTGCGAGTGCCACCGATATTTGGGCAGCGTTAGCCAGGGTGCGAGATGGAGAACCTGACACCCACGAAGGGCATTGCCACTAATTATTAGGAGTGGTTTGGCGACTTGGTTCGCCGAGGCCTTGCTGGATGAGGCGCGAGACCATTGCACCGTCAATTGTCTCTTGATCGAGCAGCGACTGAGCTACGAGATCAAGTCCACGGCGATGCTTTTCGAGAGTGGTGCGTGCACGCGTTTCTTGCTCGCGCAGAATGCGACTAATTTCATCGTCGATTTTGCGCGCCATTTCATCGCTGTATTCGCGGCCACTAGTCATGAGGTCTTCGCCAAGAAACACTTGTTGCTGACCGGCAAATGCCATCGGACCGACCGCATCGCTCATGCCCCATTCACGGACCATTCGTCGAGCGATACTCGTTGCTTGTTCTAAGTCGTTTGCAGCACCGCTGTTTAACGCGCCGAAGACCATCATTTCCGCAACTCGTCCACCCATTGCTTTGCAAATAACGTCTTCAAAATATTCACGCGAATACGTGTGTCGTTCTTCTGGAAGCGACCAAGTAACACCGAGCGCCATTCCTCTTGGCAAAATAGTTACTTTGTGCAACGGATCACTGTGTGGAAGCACGGTAGCCAACACTGCGTGTCCGCCTTCGTGATACGCGGTGGCGCGTTTTTCTTCAGCGTTCAAAATGAGGCTTTCACGACGTGCGCCAAGTACGACTCGGTCGCGTGCATTTTCGAAGTCAATTCGTTCGATGTGTGTTGAACCACGACGCACAGCAAACAACGCAGCCTCATTGACGAGATTCGCCAAGTCTGCGCCGCTCATGCCAGGAGTGGCCTTGGCCATGGTGTCTAGATCAATGTCTGATCCCATGCGCTTGCCTTGCGAGTGAACCTTCAAGATGGCAAGACGCTCGTCCGATTCTGGAAGTGGCACCACAATCTGGCGATCGAAACGACCAGGTCGAAGAAGTGCTGGGTCAAGAATGTCGGGGCGGTTTGTCGCAGCCATCACCACGATGCCTTCAGTGGCTTCGAAGCCGTCCATTTCAGCGAGCATTTGATTGAGCGTTTGCTCGCGCTCATCGTGTCCACCGCCAAGGCCGGCACCACGCTTGCGACCGATCGAATCAATTTCGTCAATAAAAATAATGGCACGCCCCATTTTTGCGGCCTGTTGAAACAGATCGCGCACGCGACTTGCGCCCACGCCTACAAACATCTCCATGAAGTCGGAGCCAGTAACGGACAAAAAGCCAACTCCTGCTTCGCCGGCAACTGCTCGAGCGAACAATGTCTTTCCTGTTCCCGGAGGACCAACGAGCAAAATTCCCTTTGGTACACGTGCACCAATTTCTTTAAATCGCTCTGGCATGCGCAAGAAGTCAACAACTTCCTTGATTTCCTGCTTTACGCCTTCGTATCCAGCGACATCTGCAAACGTGGTGCTCGGCTTGTCTGCGTTGTAATTCTTTGCGCGACTACGACCGATTGACATGATGTTCCCGGCTTGTCCCATGGCGCGGCGTTGCATCCAAATGAAGAAGCCCATGATTAAGAAAAATGGAAGCAAAATTGGAATCAAGTTGGTGAAGAAGTTGCCCTGCGGTGATGAGTAGGCGTAGTCCACACCTTTTTCTTTTAACAGTTGCTCGTCTGCATCTGAAAGTGATGCTGCTCCAATGGTGGTGAACTGACTTCCGTCAGACATTTTTCCGGTAATGGTGTTGCTCAAGTTGTTGATATTTACGCTGTTGACCTTGCCGTTCTGCACAAGGTCGAGGAATTCGGTGTATGTCACTTTTGTGGCGGTGGATGTGGGCCACAGACGTGGCCCGGCAATGAGTCCAGCTGCAACAACGATGAGAACCCATACAGCCCATCTCGGCATCGAGGAACGTTCTTTGCCGGTCTTATTCGATCCGGACTTGTTGGCGCCTAGTTTTCCTGATGACAAAGGGGAGTTTTTGCGCTTATTGGACTGTGGGGGAGGTGGTGGGAGTTTGCTCACCAGGTCATGTTACGGGTAGATGTTGCAAGGTGTCTCGTCGCGCCATCAGATGCCTAAATCCACCTTTTATGAAGCCGTAAGAATTAGGTTTTACATTGTGGCTCGTAAGTGTTCTCGTCCCGTGTGCAAAGAGGAAGCGTCAATGACGCTGACTTATCAATACAGTCGCGCATTGGTCTGGATTGATGATCTTGCGCTCGAAAGCGACCCACATGCCTATGACCTGTGCGAACAGCACGGTCGACGCCTGACGGTTCCTGGTGGATGGCGGATGGAAGATCGTCGCGATCGATTCCGTCTCATCGTGCCAAATCGCCTTGCCGGCTGATCAGCCTCGGCTCGCTTCGCCTTCCCGCGTAATTGCGGTATGGGGTTTGACGTTCGTCGTTGCCAACGTAATCGGGTCTGTTGTTGTCTCGATATTGGGTTATGCAGGCGTTGATGTTGTTCCAACGTGGGTACTTGCAGTATCAGCGCTAGCACTGTGGGTGCCGTTTATGGGAGTGATGCGCTGGGAGTCGCAACAACGTGGAACGCGCAATTTTGTTAAAGATTTTGGGTTGCGTTTCCACGTGCAAGACCTCTGGGGTATACCCATCGGAGTTGCGAGCCAATTGGTATTGGTGGTCGTAGTCACGCTTCCGTTTCAGTGGCTTTTCCCTTCGGTGTTTAATAGCCAGTCTGTCGAAAAGCGAGCAAACGATTTATTCGACGCGGCTCATGGTGCGTGGGTTGTGTTGCTCATTTTTGTCGTGGTGATTTGTGCGCCACTTGTTGAAGAAATTATTTATCGTGGCTACATACAGCGCAACTTGCACAGCGCGTATGGCGCACGTTGGTCGGTCTTGCTCGGCTCGGTGTGGTTTGCTGCCGTGCACTTGCAACTTGCGGAATTCCCCGGATTATTCGCGTTTGCCGTGGTCCTGGGCATCTGCTTGGTGCGTACACAACGTCTCGGGTTATCCATTGTGACGCATGTTGCGTTTAATGCGACAGCGCTAGCGGTAATCGCACTGACGCGATAGCGAGTTGCATTACACCTAGGCTTGCCTGCGTGGATTCTGAGGTAACGCACGACGAAGCCGAGAGCAGCGTGCATAACGAAAATGAAGTGTCGACGAAAATCAATCGCTTTGAACTGAACAAGGCCTATTGGAAAAAACTGTCAACGATTATCGCTGTCGCAGGTCCGACAATCTTTTTGTTAATGGCACTCCATCCAAATCTGATATTGCGCAACAACATTCCAACAGGGGGCGACATGGGCGCTCACGTCTGGGCGCCGGCATATTTGCGAGACCACTTGTTGACCCATTTCAAATTGTCGGGTTGGAGTATGGACTGGTATTCCGGTCTGCCGATTTATCGGTTCTACATGGTGGTACCAGCACTCATGATCGTGCTGCTGGATGTGATCTTGCCGTACGGCATAGCAATGAAGATCATCGCCGTGATCGGAATTTTGACGCTTCCGTATTTCTCATGGCTCTTTGGTCGCTTCGCGAAATTTGCTTATCCAATTCCCGAATTGTTTGCAATTGCGGCAACCATCTTTTTGTTCGATGAAAGCTTCACTATTTATGGTGGCAACATCGCCTCCACAATGGCGGGGGAGTTTTCCTTTTCGATTGCGCTCTCACTTGCGATGTTGGGTTTTGCGTTGCTTGCGAAGGGGCTAGATACAGGGAAGCATCGAATTTCGGCTGCTGTCATTATTTCTTTAGCTGCTTTAAGCCACGGAATAGTTTTACTCTTTGTTTTCGGCGGGGCTGCTCTGATGCTCGTTGTATGGAATGAGCGTCAGTCGCGTCGATTTGGCGCAAAAGTAATTGCTTTGGCCACTTTGCTTTCATCGTTCTGGGTAATTCCATTCGTGACCAGTCATGCCTATATGACGGACATGAAGTACGAGCCGCGTCCGAGCGGATCTACCGATTCATTTTGGAAAATGTTTTTTCCTCTCCATATGTTGCTCGACGTTTCACTCACTGGTCTTGCCATTATCGGAGCAATCGCTCTTGTTCGCCGCCGCCATAAAGCCGGTACATGGATGACTGTGTTTACGTTGCTGCTTGCGGCGGGGGTATTCATCGCCCGTAATAGTTTGCCTGTAATTGGATTGTTGTGGAATCCCCGGATATTGCCTTTCTTTTATTTGCTGCGATATTTTCTCTTTGTCATCGGATTGTATGAATTAGTGGCGTTTGCTGTGCGAATGAAATCGCTCACACGTATTGCACGTGTCGAGCCAGGTGTTTCGGTAGTGATTGATCTTCCTAAACCACGCGACAATTTCAGTTTTAATCTGGCCCTGCTTTCTGGGTTTGCATTGTTTGTACTGATTGCAATCGGATTCCGATTTCAAGAGCTTCCATTTGGGTCCACTCGCGTTAACTCTGCAGGTAAGTACGAGTATGTGTGGGGTCCGTTGCGCACGAAATCGTCAAACGATGGTTTTGTTGATGGTTGGGCGCGCTGGAATTTCACGGGGTACGAAGGAAAGAACGCTTACGGCGAGTACTACGGCATAGTTCAAACGATGAAGAAGCTCGGAGGAGACACGGCACAAGGTTGTGGACGAGCGCTATGGGAAAACAATGGGGAACTAAACAAATACGGAACAACGATGGGGCTCATGTTGCTTCCCTATTGGACTGATGGCTGCATCAGTTCGATGGAGGGATTGTTCTTCGAAGCTGCAGGAAGCACTCCGTACCACTTCATCACTGCAGCAGCTATGTCGAAGCAAAGTAGCAATCCAGTTCGTGGACTGCGGTACGACAATAACGATGCATCGATTGGTGTGCGATACATGCAAGAACTCGGTGTGAAGTACTTCATGGGTTTCACACCTGAAGCCATTGCACAAGCATCGCAACAAGAAGGATTAACAGAAGTAGCCCGTTCTGGGCCATGGGTGGTGTATCGAGTTGCTAATAGCGATGTGGTTACTCCATTGGCCAATCAACCAGTGATTGCAAAAGTGTCTTCAAGCAATCCACGCGAACGGTGGTTGGAAGTGGGAACAAGTTGGTTCCAGCATCCAGAGTTGTGGACTACTCCAGTGGCAGACAGCGGCCCGAAGGAGTGGCAGCAGGTTGGTGTGGTGGTTGACCAGTCCAAGCGTGACGGCGAGCCAAATTCGAAAAATCAACGCGTCGATGTGGTGAAACCGGCGTCAGCGATTGTGCCGGTGCCGTTAGACCCCGTTGTGGTGAGCAACGTCAAAATTGGTGAAGAAAGCGTGCGATTTACTGTCGACAAAATTGGTATTCCAGTATTGGTACGAGTGAGTTATTTCCCCAACTGGAAGGTTTCTGGAGCTAAGGGTCCATACAGAGTTGCGCCGAACATGATGGTGGTCATTCCAACGAGTACCAATGTGAGCATGCATTTTGGTTGGAATATGCGCGACTATTTGGCCTACCTGCTCACGTTTGTTGGCATTGCGTGGATCATCGTGATCCGACGCCGCAGCAAACACGTAGCCGAGTAGTCTCTACAACCGTGCCGGATCTCGATGCAATTGTTAAGGCGTATGACATTCGTGGCATAGTTCCCGATCAGCTGGACGCCGAAGTTGCTTATGCCATTGGCGTTGCGTTTGCCAAGTTTGCAAAAGCACCGCACATCGTTATTGCTCATGACATGCGCCCAAGTGGACCAGAGCTAGTTGATGCCTTCCAGCGTGGAGTACTTGCACATGGTGTCAGCGTTACCAACTTGGGCCTTGCATCGAGCGATCTGCTGTATTACGCGTCGGGCAAACTCGATTCGCCTGGTGCAATGTTTACGGCTTCCCACAACCCAGCCCAATACAACGGAATTAAGTGCTGTCTTTCTGGAGCGCGTTCAATCGGCATCGATAACGGACTACGCGAAATTCATGTGCTTGCAGCCGAAGTGCTCGCAGGGCGTGAACCTGCTTTTGCTGCAACCGCTGGAACGTTGAATCACGTCAACATGCTGGCGGAGTTCGCCGACCATGTGGTGAAGTTCATTGCCAGCGACAAATTGCGGAAGCTTCGTGTTGTTGCAGACACTGCGAATGGAATGGGCGGGCTAGTTGTTCCTGCAGTGTTTGAGCGACTTGCCGATTTTGAATTGGAAGTGATGTACGGAGAACTCGACGGTACGTTCCCGAATCACCCTGCCGATCCATTGCAAACAGCGAATCAACGCGACCTCATGGCGCGAGTGCTCTCTGGCGGATTCGATGTTGGGCTTGCCTTCGATGGTGACGCAGATCGCGTTTTCCTTGTGGACGAACTCGGTCAGGGCATGTCGGGAAGCACCACAACAGCGCTCCTTGCAACCCGATTTCTCCGACTCAACCCTGGTGCAACCATTTTGTACAACCTCATTTGTTCGCGTGCGGTTCCCGAAATCATCGCCGAACACGGCGGTAAAGGAATTCGCACCAAAAATGGCCACAGTTTCATGAAACAGATCATGGCTGACACGGGAGCAGTATTTGCTGGAGAACACTCCGGTCACTATTACTTCGCCGATAATTACCGTGCCGACAGTGGACTCATTGCCAGCATGGGCGTGCTCGGTGAAATGTGCCGTACAGGAAATACGTTGTCGGAAATTCGCAAACCGCTTGAGCGCTATGCCTCAAGCGGCGAAATCAACACCACCGTTGCTGACATTGGCAAAATCATTGCTCAAATCGGTCGAGATTTTGCCGATCACACTCAGGATCACCTCGATGGCTTGACTGTCGACTGCGGATCCTGGTGGTTTAACGTTCGCCCTAGCAACACCGAACCGTTGCTTCGCCTCAATCTTGAAGCCAGTACTCGAGACGAATGCGATACTCACGTCGCTGAGTTGCTATCAGTAATTACCGCCTAGTCTTGCCTCATGTCGCTCGATGCAAAGTTGCTTGAAATTCTGGCTTGCCCAGAGGATAAAGGACCATTGTTTTATTTTTCTTCAGACGCGTTTCTGTATAACCCACGTTTGCATCGCAAATACTTGGTGCGCGAGGGTATTCCAGTAATGTTGATAGAGGAATCCGTCGCGGTAGATGCCGCAGAGCACTCAGAGCTCGAACGAAGAATCGTTGCGGAGAGTATTCATCCCACCTTCGTTTAAGGAGTTTCTATGTCTTCATTTGCACAACGACGTGATTGGCGAGTTGCCGATCTTTCTCTTGCACCGTTTGGTCGCAAGGAAATCCATCTAGCCGAACACGAAATGCCAGGTTTGCGCGCGCTGCGCAAAGAGTTTGGTAAGACCAAGCCACTCAAGGGTGCACGTATCTCGGGTTCATTGCACATGACCATTCAGACTGCAGTGCTCATTGAAACGCTTGTAGAACTTGGCGCAGAAGTGCGTTGGGCAAGTTGCAATATCTTTTCAACACAGGATCATGCAGCATCCGCAGTAGTAGTTGGTCCAAACGGATCAGTTGATGAGCCAAATGGCGTTCCTGTATTTGCTTGGAAGGGCGAAACACTCGAGGAGTACTGGTGGGCAACTGACCAAATGATGTCGTGGCCGGACGGCGATGGACCAAACATGATCTTGGACGACGGTGGCGATGCGACCATGTTGTTGCACAAGGGCGTTGAGTACGAAGCAACTGGCTCTGTTCCAGACCCAACTTCTGCTTCCAACCCAGAGTTGGCCATTGTGCTCGGATTACTGCAGCGCACATTGAAGACCCATCCGAAAAAGTGGACTGTGATGGCCAAGGGAATTAAGGGCGTCACTGAAGAAACCACAACAGGCGTAAAGCGTTTGTACAAGATGGCAGAAAAGGGTGAACTGTTGTTCCCCGCCATCAACGTAAACGACAGCGTGACCAAGTCGAAGTTCGACAACTTGTACGGTTGCCGCCACTCACTCATTGACGCCATCAACCGCGCGACTGACGTGATGCTTGCAGGTAAGACTGCAGTGGTTTGCGGTTACGGCGACGTAGGAAAGGGTTGTGCACAGAGCCTTCGTGGTCAAGGTGCGCGCGTAGTTGTTACCGAAATTGACCCAATCAATGCATTGCAAGCAGCGATGGAGGGATACCAGGTCGACACGTTAGAAAACATGGTGTCAACTGCGGACGTGTTTGTTACTGCAACTGGCAACGAAGCAATTGTCACGGTTGATCACATGGCCCGCATGAAGCACAACGCAATTGTGTGCAACATTGGCCACTTCGACAATGAAATTGACATGGCTGGACTTGCACGCAGTGGCGCAGTTCGCGACGAACTTAAAGCGGGAACTGACTTGTGGACATTTACGGATGGTCATGCGGTGATCGTGTTGGCAGAAGGTCGTTTGGTCAACCTTGGTTGCGCAACCGGTCACCCGAGTTTCGTGATGAGTTGCTCATTTTCTAACCAAGTCATTGCACAGATGGAACTATTCGGCAACTTGGACAATTACCCACTAGGCGTATATGTGTTGCCAAAGCACCTTGACGAAAAAGTTGCATCGTTGCACCTTGACGCGTTGGGTGCAGTGCTCACGAAAATGACCGACGAACAAGCTGACTACCTCGGCATTGCGCCAAGCGGCCCGTTCAAGCCAGAGGCTTACCGCTACTAATTCGCTATTCGCCCCATTGCTCATCTTGAGTGCTCGGAGTGAGCTCTTTAAGGTGCAGCAATGGGAGCGTGCGAGCGACAATCGGACCAATACCGAACGCAAAGACGAGCGTTCCAATTCCGACTGAACCGCCGAGTGCAAAGCCAACGATAAGCACACACACCTCAACAATGGTGCGTGCACGACTGACTTTGATTCCACGTTGTGCAAGTCCGGTAAACAATCCGTCGCGAGGACCTGGTCCGAGTCCCGCACCGATGTACAAGCCCGATCCAATTCCTAAAATAATGATGCCACCGAGCATGAGCGCAATGCGTAGGGGAAGTGCCTCGGCGCGAGGGATGACATCGATGACCACGCCGGCAACGAGTCCAATTTCTACTGCGTTCAAGAGCGTGCCGATGCCAGGCTTTTGACGAAGTGGAATCCAGAGGAAGAGCACTAAAAAACTGGTGAGGATCAGCGCGCGTCCAAACGGCCAGTGAATTTGCTTGCTTAAGCCATCATGGAAAACATCCCATGGGGAGAGACCCATGTGCCCCTGCTTTTGCATTCCAACTCCTAATCCGAACAGCATCAGTCCACCTACACATCGCACGAGACGTTGTATTGGGCGATCGCGCAACGGGGCAGTGAAGTAATTCGGCATTGCCCAACCGTAGTCGTGTGCATGGATGGGAGTGGGGTTGTTTATTTATCGTTGTGCAGGATGCGGGAAGTCAACACGCAAGTCGTGCATGAAATGTGCAACTGCGCTTCGTTCATGTATAGCGCCACATTGTGATGATGCAGTTGTTGCGCTGTCATATGTGGGGCTCACACGAGATTTAATGCTTGGCTTCAAATATCGGAATCACCGTGCAGTTGCTGCAATATTTGCTGAACGACTCGTTGCATCGTTGCGCGCTATCCCAGAAATTGGATGCATCGATGTTGTGACATGGGTGCCAACAACGCGTGAACGACGCATGGCCCGTGGCCATGATCAGGCAGAAACTCTCGCGCGGCAGGTGGGTCGGCATTTGCGCCTACCCGTCCGCAATTTATTGGCCAGGGAATCTGGAGAGCACCAGACCGGGCACAGCAGATCGGAGCGTTTAATTGGAGTTGCTCTCCGAGCTCGATCATTTCAACGCCATATCGAAGTTCTTGTGATTGACGATGTTGTGACAACTGGCGCGACAATGCGCATGGCGCAGGAAGCGTTGTATTCGGCTGGGGCATCTCGCGTTTTTTGTGCGGCCGTGGCTGCCACTCCAGCCCCAGCACGGCGCAGGTAGGATCATTGACTGCATGGCACTACTAGATCGCATTCTTCGTGCCGGCGAGGGCAAAAAGGTCAAGGCACTTGCTTCGCTGGTGCCCGATATCAACGCCTTTGAACCAGAGCTAAAAAAGCTTTCCGATGCTGCGTTGCAAGGGAAAACCGCAGAGTTTCGTCAGCGTTTAGAGCGCGGTGAAGACGTGGATGATTTGATGGTGGAAGCATTCGCGGTAGTTCGCGAAGCATCATCGCGAGTGATTGGGCAGCGCCACTTCGATGTGCAGCTCATGGGTGGCGCGGCACTTCATGCCGGCTGGATTCCGGAAATGCGAACCGGCGAAGGAAAAACTCTGGTTTCAACTTTGCCTGCATACCTCAATGGTCTTTCAGGCAAAGGCGTACACGTCATTACGGTGAACGATTACCTGGCGCGTTTTCACGCGGAGTGGATGGGCCGAATTCACCGTTGGATGGGTCTTGAAATCGGACTTGTTGTTCCGGGAGTACGCACCTCGCCAGCAGAAAAGCGTCGCGACTACGCCGCAGACATTACTTATGGCACAAATAACGAATTTGGCTTTGACTATTTGCGCGACAACATGGCGGCAACCAAGGAAGAAAAAGTACAGCGCGGTCATCACTTCGCGATTGTGGATGAAGTTGACTCGATCCTCATTGACGAAGCACGCACACCTCTCATCATTTCCGGTCGTATCGCGGACGCTGCAAAGATGTATTACCGATTTGCCTCAATTGTTCGCTCGCTGTCACGCGATGTTGATTACGAAGTAGAAGAAGACAAGCGAGTTGTAGTTCCCACCGAGTCGGGAATTGAAAAAGTTGAGCAGCAACTTGGAATCGACAATTTGTATGACGAAGTGCAGCAAAACTTGGTGCACCAGTTACAAGTCGCGCTGAAAGCAGCCGTGCTGTATCACCGCGATAAGGACTACATCGTGCAAGACGGTGAGGTCAAGATCGTTGACGAATTCACTGGGCGAATTCTTGAAGGTCGCCGGTGGAGCGAGGGCATCCACCAGGCCGTTGAGGCCAAGGAAGGTGTGAAGATTAAGGAAGAGAACCAAACTCTTGCCACCGTTACTTTGCAGAACTATTTCCGCATGTACGACAAGCTCTCTGGAATGACAGGTACTGCGCAAACAGAAGCTGCTGAATTAATGAATACCTACAATCTTGCAGTAGTTCCAATTCCGACTAATCGCGAAATGGTGCGTAAGGATCAGGCCGACCTTATTTACAAGACGGAACACGCAAAGTTTATTGCTGTGGTGCAAGACATTGAAGAAAAGCACAAACTCGGACAGCCAATTCTTGTGGGAACAGTCAGCGTCGAAAAGAGCGAATTGTTGTCGCGATTACTCGACAAGCAGGGCATTAAGCACGAGGTTCTCAACGCAAAACAGCACACCCGCGAGGCGCATATCGTTGCTCAGGCTGGTCGCTTGGGTGCGGTCACGGTTGCCACCAACATGGCCGGTCGTGGTGTTGATATTTTGCTCGGCGGAAACCCAGAAGGTCTTGCGCGTCAGCAAGTGCTAAGCGAGGGACATAGCGAAGATGCGTTGAAAGATGAGTTTGAATTAGCGATGCCACTTGCACAAATGCCAGAGGAATTTCGTAATGCACGTGCAACAGCACAGGCTCGATATAAAGAAGTGTTGGCATCGTTTAACGAGCAGTGCAAAGCTGAAGGTGCAAAGGTTCGCGAAGCGGGCGGCTTGTATGTGCTTGGTACCGAGCGTCACGAATCTCGACGAATTGATAATCAGCTGCGTGGTCGTGCAGGACGTCAAGGCGACCCGGGCGAGAGTCGGTTCTATCTCAGCCTCGACGATGAGCTCATGCGACTATTTGCAACCGGTGCACTCAGTTGGGTAATGGGCAAAGCACTTCCAGACGACGAAGCCATTGAAGCAAAAATGGTGACTAAGGCAATTGAGCGCGCGCAAAGCACGGTCGAGCAGCGCAACGGTGAAATTCGCAAGAATGTTCTGAAGTACGACGAAGTAATGAACGAGCAGCGCAAAGTTATTTATCAGCGCCGCGATCAGATTCTGGAAGGCCTCGATCTCAAAATCGCAGCGATGGAGTATCTGGCAGACGCAGTTGATTCGTTGATTGACAGCCATTGTGTTTCCGATGCCGAAGACGAATGGGACTTGGAAGGTCTAGCTCGCGAGTTGGTTTCGTTCTGGCCAACCACGGTTACCGAAGCTTCGCTTTCCAACTGTGGTTCAACCGATGACATGTACGACCATGTAATGGCCGACGCATCGCGGTACTACGCACTGCGCGAATCCGAAATGGGTGAGCAGACTATGCGTGAAGTAGAGCGTCAAGTGATGTTGCGTATTATCGACCAGCGTTGGCGCGAACACCTCGAAGAGATGGACTACTTGCAAGAGGGAATCAACCTTCGCGCAATGGGTCAAAAGGACCCGCTCACCGAATGGCAGCGTGAAGGCTTCGAAATGTTTGGTGCGCTTATGAAGGGCATTGCACAAGACTTCGTGAAATACGTGATGCATGTTCAGGTTGTGAAGAATGATGCGCCAGCAATACAGGTGCAAAACATTCAAGAATCGTCATATGACTCTGAAACCCAGGGTGGTTTCGCAGGTGCAATTGCTGACCCCCTTGCACCGCCACTGCCTGCTGCACCAGTTGCTCAGAAAACGGTAGTGAAGGCAGCAGACGATTGGTCGCTTACCCCGCGTAACGCTTCTTGCCCTTGTGGATCGGGTAAGAAATTTAAGATGTGCCACGGGCGCGATTAATCGCAATACCGAATAGGCAACTGTTATGCGTGATTTTTCTAACGACCTTACCGAAGTTCGACGTCGAGTAAATGAGGCGTCGATCTACTTGAAGGTAGATGCAAGTCGTGCGCGCATTGTTGAACTTGAAATTGAAGTAGCGCGTCCAGATTTGTGGGATGACCAAGATAATGCGAAAAAAGTAAATTCTGAATATTCCAACTTGAAATCCGACTTAGACGAGTTCGCTTCGTTAGCTGGATCTATCGATGATCTTGAAGTGCTGCATGAAATGGCGCGTGAGATAGATGATGAAAGTCAAGAGCCAGACTTGGAACGCGGAATTGCGCAAGCGCGAACGAAACTTGATGCACTTGAGTTGCGAAGTTTGTTCACCGGTGTGCACGACGAGGCCAGCGCGATTGTGCAAATTAATGCCAAAGATGGTGGTGTTGACGCTCAGGACTGGAGCGAAATGTTGCTGCGCATGTTCATCCGCTGGGCAGAGCGTAAAGGTTTCGACATTGAAATCGGCGACGTTTCAGAAGGCACAGAAGCAGGAATTTTGTCAGCCGATTTCACTGTGCGCGGAAGGTACGCCTACGGGTTGCTTACATCGGAGCGAGGTACGCATCGCTTGGTGCGAATAAGCCCATTCGACAACCAAGGACGTAGGCAGACAAGCTTTGCAAACGTTCAAATTTGGCCTGTGCTTGAAGAAGTTGATGTTGAAATTAACGAAGCGGACATCCGCATGGAAGTGTTTCGTGCATCGGGTGCTGGCGGTCAGCACGTCAACAAGACATCCTCTGCGGTTCGGCTCATTCACGAACCAACTGGACTCGTTGCGTCTTCGCAGCAAGAGCGTTCGCAATTGCAGAACCGTGAAAATGCTTTGAAGCGTTTGAAAACTATGGTTGCTTCGCGCATCGAAGAAGAACGCGAAATTGAAATGCGCAGCATTGGTGGCAAACAGGCACAAGTCGGCTGGGGCAGCCAGATCCGCAGCTATGTCATGCAGCCATATCAAATGGTGAAAGATGTTCGCACCGAAATTGAAAGCGGAAATATTGCTGGGGTCCTCGATGGAGACCTAGATTCCTTTATGGAGGGGTACCTCCGCTGGCGACGTGCAAACGCCGATTCATAAATTAGACTCATTACCTGTTGCCTGAGAGGGGCCCCATGATCCGTTTGGAAAATGTGACCAAGAGGTACGGGTCCGAAACCGTTGCGGTTCGGGACGCATCATTTGACGTCGCCAAAGGTGATTTTGTGTTCTTGGTCGGACCGTCGGGTTCTGGCAAGTCCACCATCTTGCGACTCATCAACCGCCAGGAGCGGCCCGAGCGCGGTGATGTCTGGGTTGCTGGCCAGAACGTAAATGATCTGCCCGATTCGCGAGTGCCGTTTTTGCGTCGCAACATGGGCAATGTGTTTCAGGACTACAAATTGCTTACCGGGAAAACAGTTTTTGAAAACATTGCGTTTGCGCTTGAAGTGATTGGCAAGCCACGCCATGTAATTGCGCGTCAAGTTCCTATCGTGCTCGATCTCGTTGGTCTCGCTGGCAAAGAAGATCGTTTTCCAAACCAGCTTTCAGGCGGCGAGCAGCAGCGTGTGTCGATTGCGCGTGCATTCGTTAACAGGCCGCTCATTTTGCTTGCAGACGAGCCAACAGGAAACCTTGACCCAGCAACAGGCGAAGGAATCATGTCGCTGCTGGATGAGATCAATCAAACGGGAACCACAGTGGTCATGGCAACACACGACCATCGCGTGGTGAACGCCATGCGTCGACGTGTAATTCAAATGGACCGTGGAGTCATTGTGCGTGACCAAGAGCGAGGTGTGTACGAATGATCGCTCGAATTGCATACGCGTTTCGTGAAATGTGGGCGAGTTTTCGTCGTAACCTCACGCTCACTGCGGCAGCCATCCTTACTTCAGCGATTGCACTGCTACTCGTTGGCACAACACTTCTCATTCAACGAGCGTTTGAAAACCTGCTCGTGCAGTGGAAGGGCGATGTGGCGATGATTGTGTTCGTACGCAGCGATGCAACGCCAGAACAAGTTGCCTTAATCGATGAATCCATTAAGTCAGCCCCGACAATTATCAATGTCGACAAGCTCGAATATTTGGACAAGACGCAAACGTATGAGGAAGCAAAGCGCATTTTTGCTGGTGACCCAGTCACGTTGAGTTTGCTCACGCCAGAAAACATTCCTTCCGAGTTCAAGGTCGTGCCGATAACGCAAGACCCAGCTCTAGTTCGTTCGCTGAGCGAGCAGTATCGCTCACTTCCGGGCGTAGAAGATGTGGCTCTGGCCGAAGACGAATTCCAGGTCATTTCCACCTTGTCAAAGTTTGTGCGCACAGTAACTCTGGTGATGTCTTTGGTATTGCTAATGGTTGCCGTTGGACTTATCTGGAACACCATTCGAACCGCGATGTTTGCGCGAAGACGGGAAATCGAAGTGATGAAACTCGTTGGAGCAACCAACTGGTTCATTCGAGTCCCGTTCATGCTTGAAGGGTTGCTGCAAGGACTCATTGGTGCAGTCGTGTCATGTGGCGGACTGTGGGTATTGAATTCGGCGTGGACAAGTGGCGTTGCTGGGTTCAAGCCGGGCACGGGCATTTCGTCGCTTGTTGTTCCTTCTGGCTATTTATCCGGAGTGATGTTCGTGATTTTGATCATTGGTGCGCTTGCCGGAGCTATTGGTTCGGCGATTGCGGCTTCACGCTTCTTGGATGTGTAGTCCTCACATCTAGATTGGGCTGATGGCCTACACCGAACTTTTGTATTCAGTACTCGATGGCGTTGCCACTGTTACGTTGCATCGCCCCGACAAGCTCAACGCGTTCACCAATACCATGATGCGCGAATTGCACATGGTGTTCGATGAAATTGATCTCGATGACAACGTTCGCGCGGTAGTCATGACCGGATCTGGTCGCGGGTTCTGTGCAGGTGCGGATCTGTCGGGTGGAGGCGGCACCTTTAATGACGGTTCGCTCAGCACTGAGTCGCAGTCCAAGTTTCGTCGTGATGGTGGCGGAACCGTGACCTTGCGCAT
The DNA here is from genome assembly GCA_037141855.1 of Actinomycetota bacterium. GTDB lineage: Bacteria > Actinomycetota > Acidimicrobiia > Acidimicrobiales > Ilumatobacteraceae > UBA3006. The sequence goes on from JBAXBR010000006.1 coordinate 33,211, forward strand.
GTTTAAGTGCAATAAACCAATCATTGGTGCAATCAACGGCCCAGCAGTTGGAATTGGCGCAACCATGACACTGGCAATGGACATGCGACTCATTTCAAATACTGCGAAAATGGGATTCGTATTCACACGTCGCGGAATTGTTCCTGAGGCATGTTCGTCGTGGTTCTTGCCACGCATTGTTGGAATAGCGCAGGCTCAAGAGTGGGTAATGACTGGTCGAGTGTTTGATGCGGAGGAAGCACTTCGCGGTGGTTTGGTGCGCAGTATTCACGAACCAGAAGAACTATTACCTGCTGCTTATGCGCTGGCAAAAGAAATCGTCGACAACGCAGCGCCAGTTTCTGTGGCGCTCGCACGCCAAATGATGTGGCGAATGCTTGGGGCTCCGCACCCAATGAATGCGCATCGTGTTGATAGCCGTGGCATTCAAATCCGCGGACGGTCAAAAGATGTGGAAGAAGGCGTGATGAGTTTCTTGGAAAAGCGCCCCGCAGTGTTCACCGAGCGCGTGACAACAGACTTGCCAGATATTTTTCCCGAGTGGGAAGAGCCTGAGTTCTTCTAGTCAATATGGCCATGCTCTATGACGAAGTTGGTGGAAGCGAATTCTTTGTTCGCTTAGTCGATCGCTTTTACGAAGGCGTGGTACAAGACGACGTGTTGTGGCCGTTGTATCCCGACCATGACGACTTGGCCGGCGCGCGAGAAAGACTCACTCTGTTTCTCATCCAGTACTGGGGAGGGCCAACTACGTACAGCGATGAACGCGGTCATCCGCGGCTCCGACAACGACATTTTCCATTTGCAATCGGCGAATTAGAACGCGAACGCTGGATGTTGCATATGCAAACTGCGGTTGACGAATGTGCGACAGACCCAAGTATTCGCGCACAACTCACCGAGTACATGACCAATGCGGCACTGCACATGATTAACCGCTAGTCAGAATTTACAGTAAGGCGAAACAGGCGATCGCTGAAGCGGATGCAACATTGAGTGAATCAACGCCATCGGCCATGGTGATGTTTGCAAGCTGAGTGCATTGTTCGAGGCTTGCGTCACTGAGGCCTTGTCGTTCGGAGCCGAGCACGAGCGCTCGCTTTCCCTCTATTTGAATTGACCGAAGGTTGCTGACCTCTCGCGATTTATGGTGAGGTGTAAGGCCTATAGTGGCAAATCCAGATTGGTGCAGTTGCGAAAGAATCTCACTGGTACTTGCAAAACGAGCGAAGCCAAGTTTGAACGTAGTGCCCATGCTCACGCGTAGTGCTCTGCGGGAGAGTGGGTCAGAACTCGTGGAATCAAGAAGCAGTCCGTCCCATCCAAGTGCGGCAGCTGTGCGCGCAATTGACCCAACATTGCTTGGGTTGTCAACGCAATCGAGAACAATCAGTCTGGACGAGCGTGCAATGAGATCATCGCTGGTAATGAGTGGTGGGCGCTTGAACACGCCAATCGCATCAAGTGGAACGCCAAGCCCAGTCACTTCGCGGCGAATGTCGGCGCTGGCAACAAGTGTTGAGCCACCTGCATTGTGCACGTCGTTAGAAAACTCAGTTGCGCACTTTGGGTCGCACAGCACCACATCGGGAATGCATCCGGCTTCAAGTGCACGATGAACTACTAAGTCGCCCTCAGCGATGAACAGTCCTTCGTTCAGCGCAGATTTTCGTTGGGCGATGGTAGTGAGCTGCCTTTCGCGCCAGCGAAAAGCATTTAACCGAGGGTCAAGCGCATCGTCAATGGTGACGATCATGAAGAACTAGTACAACCAGGGGAACGCGTCCCAATTAGGTTCGCGCTTTTCGAGGAACGAGTTGCGTCCTTCCTCGGCTTCATCGGTCATATAAGCAAGGCGAGTGGCTTCGCCCGCAAACACTTGCTGTCCAACAAGACCATCATCGATCAAGTTGAACGAGAATTTCAACATGCGCTGTGCGGTTGGGCTCTTGCCGTTGATTTCTTTTGCCCATTGCAACGCGGTTGCTTCAAGTTCGGCGTGAGGAACAACAGCATTAACCATGCCCATTTGGCGTGCGTCTTCTGCAGAATATTCACGACCAAGGAAGAAAATTTCACGCGCAAACTTTTGGCCAACTTGTCGCGCCAGGTATGCCGAACCAAAACCGCCATCGAAGCTTGCAACATCGGCATCGGTTTGCTTGAAGCGCGCGTGTTCTTTGCTGGCAAGAGTGAGGTCGGATACGACGTGCAAGCTGTGCCCGCCACCAGCAGCCCAACCCGGGACAACGCAGATCACAATCTTTGGCATGAAGCGAATGAGTCGCTGTACTTCCAATATATGTAAACGTCCCGTACGACCAGGATTGATGGTGTTTGCAGTTTCACCGTCTGCGTACTTATAGCCGTCTTTGCCGCGTATGCGCTGATCACCACCACTGCAAAATGCCCAGCCACCATCTTTCGGCGATGGTCCGTTGCCGGTCAGGAGCACGCAACCGACGTCACTCGACTGACGCGCGTGATCGAGAGCAGTAAACAGTTCGTCGACAGTTGCAGGGCGAAATGCGTTGCGAATTTCTGGGCGATTAAACGCAATTCGAACTGTTCCGTGTGCTTTTGCGCGGTGGTAGGTGATGTCGTTAAATGAGAAACCCTTAACTTCGTCCCACTGCGTTGGGTCAAAAATGTCAGATACGTGCTGTGTGCTCACACTCTCAGTGTAAGCCCTGCCACATCCGTGTTCGCTCGGTGTGCTCTGGGTGTTGCGAGAGAAAGCGATCAGCCCATTCCTTATTAATTGAGTCGCCTTGCTTCTTGGTTTGCGGTTCGGGAACCACATCAATAGGTGTTTCAATAAACGCCATAACGCGCCTAATGGTGGCATCCATGTCGCGAGTGAGTTGCTCATAGGTGATGTGCAGTGGTGTGATGTTGTGTTGGGCGAAATACACGTCCCAGTCAGAATTCTCATCAGAGATGCGATCGAGTGCAGCAGATATTGCGGCAGCGTCGTACACCGGGTCGGCTTTAGTCGCCATATTGCTGTTCCACGATTCGGTTTGCGCCGCACGCACAAATGAAATGGCTTGACGAAGTTCGTCCTCGCGAGTGATGCGCACCCATTTCACCGGTACATTCCAAAAATTTACATCGACACCCATGTCGAGCATGTGACGCTTGTATTGATTCCAGTGCATCTTCACGCCGAAGACACCGTTAGCAGTGGTGTATTGGATTGCTATTGCGCTGAGGTAGTTACGCCATGACGCCGAGCTGAAGTACGAAATATCTCGCCAGGGGTAGCGACCGGTCAGCTTGCGCACTCGTGCAATTGGCACTCGAGTAAGTCTGATTTTTGGTTCGCCACACTCGTTGCGAATTCGTGCAAAGTTCTTCGTTTGAATATTGAGGTATTCGATCGGCGTACCCGCTAGGTGAGTGCCGCGCAGAATTGAACACAGCAAAGTTGAGCCGGTGCGCTCAACCGAAGCAATTGCCAAAAACGAGCGCATTTCCACGCTCGAAGCCTAGAAGCATGCCTCTTGCTGGTACGGTTTTTACGCCTTACGAACAAACTCAAGGAGAAATTCCCCATGGCAAATGCACTTACCACCGCAGACTGGACAAAACGAGCAGAACAAAAGGTGGCACGCACCCAATTGTTCATCGATGGAAAGTTTGTCAACTCGGCTAGTGGGAAGACTTTCGAGTCCATTAACCCGCGCGATGGATCGGTTATTGCACAAGTTGCCGAAGGCGATGTTGAAGACATCAACCGCGCAGTTGCTGTAGCCAAGCGAACGTTCGATGCAGGTGTTTGGAGCGAGATGGCGCCGCAGGATCGCAAGAACGTGATGTTGAAGTGGGCGCAACTCATTCGCGAAAACGCAGAAGAACTTGCACTCCTTGAAACCATGAACTGTGGAAAGCCAATTAGCGACTCGCTCAATGTTGACGTTGCATCATGTGCAAACAACATTCAGTGGTACGCAGAAACGATTGACAAGTTGTACGGAGAAATTGCTCCTGTTCCGCGTGACAGCATTGCGCTGATTGAGCGCGAGCCAATGGGCGTTGTTGGCGCAGTGGTTCCTTGGAACTATCCGCTCATTATTAGTTCGTGGAAGGTTGGCGCGGCACTTGCTGGTGGAAACTCCATCATCTTGAAGCCAGCAGAGCAGTCGCCACTGTCGGCGTTGCTGTTTGCCGAACTTGCTGTGCGCGCAGGTTTGCCAGAAGGTGTGTTCAACGTAGTGAACGGTTTTGGACCAAGCTGCGGCGGAACATTGGGCAAGCACATGGACGTGAACAAGTTGGCGTTTACTGGCTCAACTGAAGTAGGCAAGTACTTCTTGAAGTACGCAGCAGAAAGCAATGCAAAAGCTGTGTCGCTCGAACTTGGTGGCAAGACTCCGCACGTGGTGTTGAGCGACTGCCCAGACCTTGATGCTGCAGCTTCAGCAATTGCGTGGGGTGTGTTCTACAACGCTGGCCAAACCTGTCACGCAGGTACTCGCATGGTCGTGGATCAAAAGATTGAAGACGAGTTGCTCGACAAAGTTCGCAAGGTTTCAGAAACCATCATGCCTGGCGATACGTATGACCCAAAGACCGCAATGGGAACCATTGTCGACCGTGCACAGTTTGATCGCGTCAATGAATACATCGGCATTGGTCAAGCAGAAGGTGCAACCATCCATACGGGTGGCAAGCCAGTGGAGCCAACTAAGGGTGGCATCTACATTCCGCCAACAATTTTCCAGAACGTGAAGCCTGGAATGCGCATCGAAAAAGAAGAGATCTTTGGTCCGGTTCTTGGTTCGATTCGTGTTTCGAACGACGAAGAAGCAGTGCGCATTGCAAACGACTCCCAGTACGGCCTTGGTGCTGCATTGTGGACACGCGATGTAAGCAAGGCTCACAAGATTGCACGCCAGTTGCGTGCAGGCACCGTGTGGGTAAACACCTTTGACCGTTCGTCAATCACCACGCCGTTTGGTGGATTCAAGCAGTCGGGTACGGGTCGCGATCGTTCGTTGCACTCCATTGAGGGCTACACCAATTTGAAGACCACCTGGATTCAGCTGTAAACATAAGTATTCATTCGTATTCAAAGGGGAATATATGCGTTGCGGATTTATTGGTCTTGGTCACATTGGCAAGTTTCTTGCGGGCAGTCTTGTTCGCAATGGCTTTGAAGTCACCATCTTCGACCTCAACGCAGATGCCGGCAAGCCGCTCGTAGCCAAGGGTGCAAAGTGGGCAAGTTCAATTAAAGAACTGTGCGATGCATCCGACACCGTGTTCACCTGCTTGCCATCACCGCGAGCCATTGATGCAGTGGTTGCTGGGCCAGGCGGAGTGCTTGAGTCTCTAGCTGGTCGTGCAACTCCGGCCACATGGGTGGACATGAGCACGAATGATCAAAGCGAAACCATGCGCCTCGGTGAAATTGCAAAATCTAAAGGTGTGCAAGTGCTCGAGTCACCGGTTACTGGTGGTGTGCACAAAGCGGCACATGGCGATATTACAGTGCTCGTTGGTGGCGAGGACAAAGTATTCCAGGCGCACAAAGCAGCGCTTGCTGCAATGGGCAACCCGGTGCTCTACATCGGACCACTTGGCAGCGCAGCAGTCATCAAGGTGATCACCAACATGCTCGCATTCATTCACCTAGTTGCAGCTGGTGAAGCGCTCATGCTTGCAAAGCGTGCGGGACTCGATCTCGGCGTTGCGTTTGAAGCAATTAAGGAAAGTTCGGGAAACAGTTTTGTTCACGAGACTGAGAGCCAAGTTATTTTGAATGGTTCGTACAACATCAACTTCACCATGGATCTCGCAATCAAGGACTTGGGATTCGCAATGGGCTTTGGTCGCGAGTTTGGTGTTCCGCTTGATCTTGCTGGCCACACCTACCAAACGTTTATTCGTGCGAAAGAGGCCTACGGCGGAGACGCATGGTCGTCGCAAGTGGTGAAGTTGCTCGAAGACGCAACAGGAACAGACTTGCGCGCACCTGGCTTCCCAGCCGAACTCGAATAACGTCGAGTTCAGTCAGCACTAGGGGGAAGCGATGTCAAGAGAGCAGCAAGTGCGCAAAGAGCTGGCTGCTGCATTTCGCTGGGCGGCGCGATTCAACTTTCACGAAGCCGTTGCTAATCACTTCAGCATGGCTGTTTCCGATGACGGTCAACAGTTCGTCATTAATCGCGCAGGTACACATTTTTCACAAGCGACCGCAAGCGGACTAGTCACGGTTGATACAGCAATGAAGGGAAGTTCGTTGCAGTTCGGCGTCGACCCCACTGCGTGGATTCTGCATTCGTACTTGCATCGCAATGTTCCGCATGCAAAGTGTGTACTGCACACACACATGCCCTACACCACAGCCCTTGCATGCTTAAAGGATTTTGAATTTCTCATGCTCGACCAAAACGCAAGTGCGTTCCATGGGCGCATTGCCTACGACCGCCAGTATTCCGGCCTGGCGCTAGACCAACATGAGGGCGAGCGAATCGCTTCGTTGCTCGTGGACGGCAAAGACGTGTTGTTCATGGGTAACCATGGGGTCATGGTGGTGGGCGAAAGCGTGGCGCAAGCTTTTGACTCGCTGTATTACCTTGAAAAAGCTGCGCAACTTCAAGTGTTGGCACTGTCAACCGGTCGACCGCTGCAGTTGGTCGACGACGAAACCGCGGCGCTGGTTGCCAAACAAACCCGCGAATATCCAGGAGTAGCAGTGCTGCATTTTGAAGCACTAATGCACATCCTTGATAACGAGTGCCCCGACTACGCCAAGTAGTAGTTTTTACAAAAACCCCACGAGAAGAAGGATTCAACCGTTATGAAAGCAGCTGTTTGTCGCGAATTTGGTAAGCCACTTGTCATTGAAGAAGTGACACTCGCCGACGCTGGTCCAGGCGAAGTGAAAGTAAAGCTTTCTGCAGTCGCAATTTGTCATAGCGACATCACGTACGCCGACGGACATTGGGGTGGAACATTGCCGGCTATTTATGGACACGAATGTGCAGGCGTCGTTGAAACTGTTGGCGACGGTGTCACCACGGTGAAGGTCGGAGACCATGTTGTTGTCACGCTGATTCGTTCATGTGGTCATTGCCATGGATGCAGCATGGGTAACCCCGTTACCTGCTCAACGCAATTTCCACTTGATGCGGCAACTCCAATTAAGGACAAAGACGGAAAGCCTGTAGTGCAGAGCATGCGCACGGGTGGATTCGCTGAAAAAGTATTGGTGCACGAATCACAGTGTGTAACAGTGCCAAAGAACATCAAGATGGCCAGTGCTTCATTGTTGGCCTGTGGTGTCATCACGGGTTTTGGTGCCGTAACGAACACGGCAAAAGTTCCAGCTGGAAGTCACGTCGTAGTCATCGGAACTGGCGGCGTTGGACTGAACTCCATCCAAGGAGCACATGTCAGTGGTGCACGTACGGTCATTGCAATCGATGTTGTGGATAGCAAAATTGAAGCGGCGAAGACCTTTGGCGCAACACACGGCATTAACTCGAAAACCGAAGATGTTGCAGCGCGCGTGCTTGAGCTCACTGGCGGTCACGGTGCAGACTATGTATTCGTCACTGTCGGCGTGAAGTCTGCTTTCGATTCGTCGTATGGCATGCTGGCAAAGAGTGGTTCTGTGGTGCTCGTTGGAATGCCGGCGAGCGGTGTGATGTCGGAGATTGATCCTGGAACAATGGCTGCATACAGCCAAAACATTCTTGGTTCCAAAATGGGCAGCGCTCGCATTCAGGTAGACATTCCGAACTTGGTCGACTTGTACGGCCAGGGGCGAGTGAAGCTGGACGAACTGGTTACCAAGACGTATCCAATCGAAGAAATTAACGAAGCGATCGACGCAGTGAAGCGCGGCGAGGCTCTCCGAAACGTCATCGTTTTCTAATATGAAAATTGTCGACATCAAGACATTCGTGGTGGGTAATCCACCGCCACGATTCGGTGGTCGCTACTTCATCTTCGTAAAACTCACCACAGATACCGGTGTCTCCGGAATCGGTGAAATTTACACTGCTACGTTTTCGCCACATTTGGTTGCGAAAATGGCAGAAGAAGTTGCAGCACGACATGTCATTGGTGCCGATCCATTCCATATTGAACACATGTGGCGCAACGTGTACGGGCGTGGTTATGCGCATCGCCCAGACCTCACTACTGGCGGCATCGTTTCCGGTTTAGAAATGGCCATGTGGGACATTTGCGGCAAAGAAACCGGAAAGCCGGTGTATGAGCTGCTCGGTGGGCGAGTGCACGAAAAACTTCGTGCGTATACCTACTTGTATCCGCCAGTAGGCGTCGATGTGTATGCAGATGATCCTGTGTACAGCGACCCAGATGCTGCGGCTGAATGTGCGGTACGCGAAGTGGAACGTGGTTTCACTGGCGTGAAGTTTGACCCTGCAGGTCGCTACTCGGTGTACGACGGACGCCAGCCAGCGCTGCACGCAATGGACCTTTCCGAAAAGATGGTGCGCGCAGTTCGCGAAGCGATTGGCGATCGTGCAGACATTTTGTTTGGCACACACGGGCAGTTCACTGCTTCGGGTGCAATTCGTTTAGCAAAGCGCCTCGAGAAGTACGACCCATTGTGGTTTGAAGAGCCGTGCCCACCAGACAGCCCAGATGAAATTGCCAAAGTTGCTCGTGCAACCAGCATTCCAATTTCGGCAGGTGAGCGCCTAACGACAAAGTATGAGTTCCATCAACTGTTGAAGACGGGCGCAGCGTCAATTTTGCAGCCGAATCTTGGTCGTTGTGGAGGGTTACTGGAAGGCAAGAAGATTGCAAGCATGGCCGAGGTGTATCACGCACAAATTGCACCGCACCTCTATTGCGGCCCAGTGGTTGCAGCAGCAAACATTCAGCTGGCAACGTGCACGCCAAACTTCCTGATTATCGAGACCATTCAGGGATGGCAGGGTTTCCATGCCGACCTCGTGAAAACCTCAATCAAATTCGAAGGTGGGTTCATCATTCCGCCAACCGAACCTGGTTTAGGAATCGAACTGAACGAAGCAGTAGCGCTGGCAAATCCGTATACGGGTAGTGAGCTTCATCTGGAGATGAGTTCTGTGCCTGCAACGTTGCTGTAGTCAAAACTGCCATAATGCAGGCATGACAATTTCCTTTCGAGCTTTAGAAATTCCTGCATCCGAACTAGCTGAAAAGCCACTAGGCCAGCCTTCTGCCGAGCCGTTGACCGGCGAGATTCTGACTCGCGCACAAGTGTTTCTCGACAACGAAACGGTTACGTCTGGAACATGGGAATGTGAGCCAGGTGCATCGCGTTGGGAATTCACCACACGCGGCGAAGTGATTTATGTAATCAAGGGCAGCATGACCGTGCACGAAGATGGTGGCGAGCCGGTGAAGCTGACCGTTGGTTCAAGTTGTATCTTTCCAATTGGTTGGAAGGGTGTGTGGACAGTCCACGAAACACTGCGCAAAGTGTTCGTGGTCTATCGCACCGCGTAATTCAACGTATTAACGCGTAGCAGCTACTGCTTCGGCGACAAGGCGAATGCGGGCTCCCGCTTCGCGCAATACCTGTGCATCATTAGTCAGTGCAAGCCGAATGTGACCCGCACCGCCATTGCCAAAACTTTCACCGGGCATCACCACGATGTCGTGGTCGTTCAGCAACATCCACGCAAAGTCTTCGCCAGACATTCCCGTTTCGCGAATGTCCACCATGATGAACATGCCGCCTTCTGGCATACGAGCCTTGGCTGCTGTCGATCCATCAAACGCGTTGACCAATTGATGGGCACGATCTTTGAATGCAGCGCTGAGGTTCTCGACTTCTGGGTGGCGCTGCGAAAGCGCAACCGCCAACGCATCTTCGATAAATGGTTGCGAGCCAAACAGCATTGCTTCTGCAACGAGTACGAGTCGTTGAGTCACTTCAGGTGGCGAAGCGATCCAACCAGCGCGGAACCCTGGAAGTGCATGGGACTTTGAAATTGAAGACACGGCAAGCGTGCGGTGTCGAAGATGTGGGCGATCGAATGGTGAGCAGAATGGCGCGCCGTAAGTGAGGTCGGCGTATACCTCGTCAACGACAATCCACAAATCGTGTCGTTCGCATACTTCGCCAATCTCATCAATCTCGTTTTGTGACAACACCGCACCCGTTGGGTTGCTTGGCGTGTTGAGCAACAGCACTCGGGTTCGCGGAGTAATTGCCGATTCAATTTGCTTGGCGGTTACGTGGAAACCGTCTTCGGGAAGCGTTGGAACGGGAACGAATGTTGCACCCGATGCCGCAACCAGACCTTCGTAGGTGGCGTAGTACGGATCGGGGACTAACACTTCGTCGCCAGTTTGTACCAGCGTCATCAACACGGTGCACAGGCCGTTTTGTGTTCCTGCGGTGTACACAATTTGATCGGGCGATACTTCCTGACCAGACCTGCGCGAGAGGTGAGTGGCAATTGCATCGAGCGCAACTTGTTCGCCTTGCCCTGCTGCATATTTCAAGCGGCCACTGCGCATGGAAGCAACAGCTTGGTCGAGCACGCTTGCAGGTGGCGGTAAGTCGGGTTCGCCAATGGAAAGGAATGTCACCTTTTGTCCTGCGGCGGCTCGGGCGAGTCCTTCCACATGGACCGCCCACTTGGCGGCCCCAAGCCCAGAGAGGCGATCGGACATTGGGGCGAACCGGTTTGGCGACTTCTTCACGCTATGAAACTATCGCTTATGTTGGTACGGATATGCAGATGATGAAGCACTACCGCGCAGCCCGAGCAGAAATCGATGCTCCTGGCTCTCCGCTCGCAACAACGTTTACTGAAGTACATGGAGTTTCGATGAAGACATTTGCATCTGCGCCTCCACATTTGCGTGCGCTTTGGGAAATGACGGCCGGTTATGCCGACAAGGAATACATCATCTACGAAGATGAGCGTTACACGTACGCACAAATTCACGGACAGGTGCGAAAGTTTGCTCACTATTTAATTGAGCAAGGAGTGACGACCGAGTCGCG
>JBAXBR010000007.1:0-43795 GCA_037141855.1 Actinomycetota bacterium
CAGAAATTAAATGCCACGTTTTAGTATCGTCACGCCTGTCTATAACCCGCCAGCCTGGGCATTAAGGGCATGTATCAAATCGGTTCGCAAACAAAACTTTGCAGATTGGGAATGGTGCATTGTTAACGACTGTTCGACACAACCACATGTCAAGCGAATATTGGATCGTCTTGCAGCGCGCGATTCACGAGTTCGCGTCATGCACCGCGCGACAAATGGCGGAATTGTCGCTGCTTCGCAAGACGGTCTCGATATGTCAACGGGAGAATTCGTTGCTCTTCTTGACCATGATGACGTAATTGCGAAACGTGCACTGAAACGAGTGGATGAAGAGTTGAAAAGCGATGACACTATTGACTACGTCTATACAGATGAAGACAAAATTGATTCAAAGGGTCGCCACTACGACGTTTTTCGTAAACCAGGTTTCGACCCAGTTCGATTGCGCGGACAGAACTATTGCTGTCACTTTTCGGTGTTTCGCAGTTCGTTGCTTGACGACATTGGTGGTTTTCGCCAAGGGTTTGATGGTTCACAGGACTACGACTTAATTTTGCGAGCAACCGAACGGGCTCGGAAAGTCGCCCACATTCCACGCATTTTGTATCACTGGCGGGTTGTCCCTGGTTCTGCAGCAGGCGATGTGCACGCTAAGCCGTACGCATATGACGCCGGAAAGAAAGCTGTAGAGGGTCACTTTGCCCGCCACAGTATTTCGGTGGACGTGGCAAAACTGAACCCTGGTAGCTACCAGCACCGATTTGTGACCACGGATACATCGAAGTTGCCACATGTGAGCATTGTCATTCCAACACGTGGTGACACTTCTCGTGTGTGGGGTGCTGCAACATGCATGGTTGAAAACACGGTGCACAACATTGTGCAGAATTCCACATACCCATCATTTGACGTTGTTATTGTCCGCGACGTGAATTCAGATGGAAGCATGGTTCACCCATTCACGTTGTCAGAAACGAGAAAAGTTCACTGCGTTGATTTTTTTGACACATTCAATATTGCTGCAAAATGGAATGCTGGCGTTTTGGCATCACGGGGCGAAATCGTGGTTGTGCTTGACGATGACACCCAAATCGCTACGCCAGACTGGCTTGAACAACTTGTTGGTCAGTTTCAATTTCCCAACATTGGTGCAACTGGACCTCTGTTGCAGTTAGAGGATGGTCGAATATGTAGTGCCGGTTTTAGCTTGATGCCAAAACCGCGACATATTTCAAAAGGTGAATCGTCATCCCACATTGGATGGATGGGAATTCATAGTGTGGCGCGAACGGTTACCGCAGTGAGTGGTGCGTGCATGGCTTTTCGCCGTAGTGCATTTGATGAAGTAGGTGGTTTTTCTGAGAACTATCACTATTCATTTGCCGACATTGATTTCTGTTTGAAACTCAAATCCAACAACCTCGACACCGTTTGGACTCCAGAAGCCAAGGTGTACCACTTTGATGCGCGAACCAGAGGTGACAAATCTGTGGATTCTGATCAATCTGTCTTTGAGAAGCGTTGGGGTCGGTTCTGGGGGGTAGATGCGTATACCCGAGGTAACGCCTAGAATAAAAGCGTGTTTGCGATCGCCCGTCGGCGCGGAATTCGACCTATCACTATTGGCCGCCAACTCGTTGCGACCATGGACGACATTGCGCTGAGCAACAACGGCCAGGTGCCCTCGACATACAAAATTCTGGTGAGCCCAAGCAATTTGGAATTGCTCAACCCAACACTAAAACCGCTCGCACATGAGCTTCGCCAGGCTGTCGCTCATCACGCAACGTACGAGGGCTACTCGCTTGCTGGTGAAGCGGTCATTACTTTCGACCACGATGAAAATCTTGGCCCACTGGAATGCGTGGTGCAACCATCACATGTTTCGTCAGTGAGTAGTACGCCTCCCGAATCGATTACTCCAACTGAACCAGTTGTTTCAGAGCCAGAAACGCACGAAATTCATGCGTTGGTATTAGACAATGGAACTCGCTTCGAGTTAACGGACAAGAAGTACTCCATTGGCCGTCAAACCACGTGCGACATTGTGATTGCTGATCACAACGTCAGTCGAGTTCATGCTGAGCTCACCACAGTTGGTGGAACATGGCGGATCGATGATCGGGGCAGTACGAATGGAACACGTGTAAATGGAGTCATCATTGCCGAACCCACTCCCCTTGCCACGGGCGATGTCATTGCCTTCGGGGCAGTGAACATTCATTTCGAGTGACAATTTTCCTCATTTCAGGCTCTATCGCATGATGTTGTTGAAGCATGGTGTCGCAACTGACACGGGCAATGTTCGCCCGCAAAACGAAGACTCGTACATCGTCTCCGAACACCTTTTCGCTGTTGCCGATGGCATGGGTGGTCATAATGCAGGAGAGGTGGCCTCTTCGCTTGCAACCACACTTCTCAACGAGCGTGCTGTGGGACAGGTGCTTACACCTGAGTGGTTTGTCGACACCATTACAGCCATTAACCACACGATTCATGAATCTGCTGCAGAAAGCTCTGAACGACGCGGCATGGGAACCACCATCTGTGCAATGTCGCTCGTCCAGTCCTTGGGTGACAATACCGAACTGCCACAAGTAGCCCTCGCCAATGTTGGTGACTCGCGAATTTATTTATGGCGCAAAGGGACGTTCCGGCAACTGAGCGTGGACCACTCGTACGTACAAGAGCTAGTTACCGAAGGACTAATTACCGAAGAGGAAGCTCGTGTTCACCCGCGACGCAACATCGTGACACGTGCTCTTGGAATTGATGATCGCGTGGCCGTTGATTCATGGTTGCTTCCTGTGTTTTCTGGTGATCGATACATCTTGTGTAGTGACGGACTCGTTGACGAAGTTCCATCTGCCGACATTGCCTCACTTGCTGCTCAGCAGCGTGAACCACAAGCAGTTGCTGAAGCGCTTGTAGAACTCGCAAAACGTAATGGTGGACGCGACAACATCACAGTGGTTGTCGTCGATGCCGTAGGTGATGTGCCGCATTCCTACATAGGAGAATCTGCCTTAGAGACACCGTTGACCCGATCGAAAAAGAAGAAGATTTTCGGTGTTGGAGTTGCACTGGTGTTACTCGTTTCGTTGGCGATTACAGGCAGAAATGCGCGTTCTGGTTACTTCCTCACCTTTGAAAACTCCACACAAGGCTCTGCCGTGTGCATTGATCATGGTGCGAGTAGCCGAGTGTTGTGGTTTGCACCCACTCGCGAACAGTGCTCTGACCTTGTTCGTAGCGATCTCATTCCAGCGCTACAACACCAAATTGATAATCATTCAAGGTTTACTTCAATCATTGATGCACAGCGTTATATTGCTGCGTTGAAAAAAGTATCGGCGCTCAATGACTAACGAAAATATTCCGTTGGTCAACGACCGATACCGTGTTGAACGCAGCATCGGTCGAGGTGGTATGGCCGAGGTGTTTCTTGCTCACGACATCCTTCTTGACCGCCCCGTTGCGCTCAAGGTGTTATTTCCCGAGTTTGCGATTGACCCAAATTTTGTTGAGCGATTCCGCCGCGAAGCCCAATCGGCCGCTGCGCTTACCCACCCAAACATTGTCGCTGTATATGACTGGGGGAAGGTAAACGCCACCTATTTCATCGCTATGGAATACGTAGAAGGCAAAACTCTTGCAACGCTGTTAAAAGAGCGTGGTCCACTTTCACCCACACATGCATGCGATGTCATTTCAGAAGTTGCTGCAGCACTCAGCTTCGCTCACGAAAACGGTGTAATTCACCGCGATATAAAGCCGGGAAATATCTTGATTGGCCTTGGTGGTCAAGTGAAAGTTGCTGACTTCGGAATTGCGCGCGCACTTGGAGCAAACATCGACGAAGCGCTCACTGAAATTGGTTCGGTCATGGGTACTGCAACATATTTGTCTCCAGAGCAAGCGCAAGGTGCGCAACCCGACCCGCGCAGCGATATTTATTCGCTTGGCGTCATGATGTATGAACTCGTTGCAGGTAGGCCGCCGTTTGTTGGTGAGTCTGCGGTTGCCATTGCGTATCAACACGTACATAATTTCCCGCAACCGTTACGTGAATTTGTTACCGATTTACCACGTGGATTTGAATCGGTCGTCGCCAAGTGCATGGCGAAAAATGAACACCGTCGATACGAGAACGCCATGCTCGTACGCGAAGATGTTCGCCGCATTCTTGATGGGGTTGAAACTCTTGCTCTCAGCGATGCTCGTGGGGCTTCAACGACAACAACATTGTCTGACACAGCAGAAATTCCTGTTGTGGTGTTGCCGCCATATGAAGACAGCCTCGACATTGTTGATCCGAAGAAGCCTGCAACCATGGTGTTTGGTGGCGCAATTTTGGCAATCGCATTGCTCGCCATTGTTGTGTTTGCGGTTCGTTTTATTGGAGGTGGAAGCGAGGCGACTCTTCCGTCGGTAGTGAACATGTCCATTGATGCAGCACAGGAACAACTTGCCGCCCTTGGCCTCACTGTGGTGCCAAATGAACTTCCTAAAGACGGTGTCGCACCAGGCGTGGTGTACGACCAAAGCCCAGCCGCGGGGGCGTCCTTTCATACAGGAGACTCCATCACGCTTACCTATGCGCCACGTGCGGGAACTGTAATGGTTCCACCAATTCAAGGGTTGTTGTACGACGCTGCAGTCAGCCAAGCCGCTGCGGTTGGTTTGAAAATTGAGATTGCTGAAGAACGCGTCGACCCCACCACCCCAGTTGGGCAAATTATTTCTCAAGACCCCGCCGCAACTGTGATGCTTCCAGCAGGAACCGCAATTCGCGTAGTCATTTCCAAAGGCGGACCAGAAGTTGCCATTCCCAATGTTGAAGGCCAGGCATCAGATGCCGCGCAACAAGTACTCGTTGGTGCTCCCTTTTTGTTGAATGTGACGCTCGCTGAGGAAACAAGTTCCACGATTGCAAAAGGACGCGTGATTCGCACCGAGCCTGCAATTGGCACAACGGTTGCATCGGGGAGCAACGTGACACTTGTTATTTCTGGTGGTGGCAATCAGTCCACTGTCCCTGATGTCACCGCTAAAACTGAAGCAGACGCGAAGTCAACACTGAACGCCGCTGGACTGGTGTGGGAAGTTCGCTATCAAAACGTGCCATCCGGCGATGAAAACGATGGCTTGGTTATTTCGCAAAGTTTGCAACCCAATACCCAAGTCAACCCTGGTTCAAAGGTGATGCTGATCGTGGGTCGCGCGTTATCGAATTAACGGGCGTATGCAGCAACACGCTGCACAAAGTTTCGCATCATGTCATGACCCGAAGTAGTGAGAATGCTTTCAGGGTGAAACTGCACTCCTTCAACATCGAGTTCACGGTGCCGCACTCCCATAATCATTCCTGATTCGGTTTGCGCAGTAACGGTCAACACTTCTGGAAGCGTTTCGCGTTCAATGATGAGCGAGTGGTACCTGGTTGCCGGCATTGGGTTTGGCAAACCAGCAAACACTCCTTCATTGAAGTGGTGGATTGGAGAAGTTTTTCCGTGTAGTAACTCTGGTGCGCGCACAACATTGCCGCCATACACCTGTCCAATTGCTTGATGGCCAAGACACACGCCAAACACGGGAACTTTGCCAGCAAACTCACGAATGGCGTCGCACAAAATTCCTGCGTCTTCCGGGCGGCCAGGTCCAGGCGACAACAACACGCCGTCTGGTTGCAATGCAGCAGCTTCGTGCACCGACATTTCGTTATTGCGAATAACTACAGGTTCCGCGCCAAGTTCTCCCAAGTACTGCACAAGGTTGTACACGAAGCTGTCGAAGTTGTCGATTACCAGAATGCGCGCCACGCAGTAAGCCTGCCAGAACAATGGCCCGAGTGAAACCTCGTTTTTGATCTACACTGAAAGTCTCATGGCGCCAAACAAACGACGTACCGGCGGACGCACCACTCCAAAGGGAACGCAACCACACCACCTGCACGAGACACATCGTCTTGATCACTCGGATCCAAAGTCGATGCACGGCAACACCGTTGCTGAGGCCTCATCGCGTTATACCCCGCCAATCGCTCGCCAAGTGCGTGTCAGCCCGCCGTGGGTTCCCGTGCTGATGTTTGTGCTGCTTGGTCTTGGCGCACTCATCATCTTGTTTTATTACCTTGGCTTGGTGCCAGGCGGTCGTAGCAACTGGTATTTGTTCGGCGGTCTTGGGTGTGTGCTCGGTGGCTTGTTTACAGCCACCAAATATCACTAGCCCTCATTCAACAGGGGCAACAAAGTCCATATCTTCAAGACAGTGCCGCGGTGGCGGCGGGTCTTGGTCAGGTGCCATCACCATGCGTAATTCCACACCGCATACTCCGCAGCGATAACGCACATTAATTCTGCGCATTTCACCTGCTGGGGGTGGTGCGGGCAATGGTGAAGTCATGCTGCGCAACATGCCGATTCCCGTGCGCCAAATAACCATCAGCATCACCACACCGACAAGGAACCAGATGACGGTTCCAAACATGAACGTAATCCTGTTTAGAGGCGTTCGATGATGGTGGCGTTGGCCATGCCGCCGCCTTCACACATGGTTTGCAAACCGTAGCGACCACCGGTGCGCTCAAGTTCGTTCAACAATGTGGTCATGAGGCGTGCGCCCGATGCGCCTAGTGGGTGACCGAGTGCAATTGCTCCGCCGTTCACGTTCACTTTGCTCATGTCTGGGTGCAATTCTTTTTCCCACGCCAAGACAACCGACGCAAATGCTTCGTTAATTTCAACGAGGTCGATGTCGTCCATGGTGAGTCCTGCGCGCTCCAGCACTTTCTTTGTTGCTGGAATTGGTGCGGTCAACATATAGCGCGGGTCTTCGGCGGCCATTGCAAATTGCACGAATCGTGCGCGTGGCTTCAAGCCAAGTTGCTTTGCTTTTTCTTCGCTCATGATGAGCAATGCTGCGGAACCGTCAGTGATTTGTGATGAGTTACCTGCGGTAACGCGGCCACCCTCTTCAACTGGACGAAATGATGGCTTCAATTTTCCAAGTGATTCCATGGTGGTTTCACGAAGACCTTCGTCTTGGCTCATCATGTTGCCTTCGGTATCAAGCACTGGAATGATTTCTTTTTGGAAACGACCTTCGCGTGTTGCGCGTGCGGCGTACTCCTGTGAACGAACACCAAATGCATCGAGTTCATCGCGGCTGATGTTCCACTTTTCAGCAATCATTTCTGCCGAGATGCCTTGTCCAACAAGTCCACCTACTGATTCATAACGTGCCTGCACGCGAGGACCGAAAGGGAAGCCAAAGTTGCGATCGGCAACGGATGCTCCCATTGGAACGCGTGACATCACTTCAACGCCGTTGGCAACAACAATGTCGTAAGCGCCGGCAATAACGCCTTGTGCTGCAAAGTGTGCTGCTTGCTGACTTGAACCACACTGGCGATCGATGGTGGTACCTGGAACCGTGTCTGGCCAACCTGCTGCGAGCACCGCATTACGTGCAACGTTGAGGCTCTGCTCGCCAACCTGCATTACGCAACCCATGACGACGTCATCGATCAGCGCTGGATCGAGGTCGTTGCGCTGAACGAGATACTGCATGATTTCGGATGCGAGGTCTACTGGGTGCCAATTCTTCAACTTGCCATTGCGGCGTCCAAGTGGGCTGCGAATTGCATCAACAATTACTGCGGTAGTCATGACGTGATATCTCCTCACGGGTGTGCGCTGAATGCGACGGAGTTTTCCGTTGCTGCGTCTTTAGTTTGCCCCACGGGCAAGCCAATTTCCTCATTGGCACTGCGGCATTCATGAATTCACTGGTGGAGACGATGGGACTCGAACCCACGACCCCCTGCTTGCAAAGCAGGTGCTCTAGCCAACTGAGCTACGTCCCCGTACGGCGGTCATTAGGGTAGCGGTTGAAGTGGCCAACACTCCAAACGGGCTCGTCTAAATCACGGGCTTCGCCAAATGGTCGCAGGTAGCCTTCGTTACATGGTCGGCGAACTCATTTACGCATTTCGGGTGATGCGCCTGCCACTTCTTGACACAGGCGGAGCCCCCATCGGCAAGATCGATGACATTGTGGTGGTCTCTGGCCGCGCCACCGAGGCCCCTCGCGTTCTGGGTTTTGTTGCCACCAGCCAGCGCCGCAGCATTTTTGTGAGTGCCAGCCGAATTGCCTCACTCGACAACTCTGGCGCTCGCCTGAAGTCGTGGGACGTAGACCTGAACCCGTTTCGGGCGCGTGATGGTGAGCGTTTGCTTGGCCGTGAAATTTTGGATCAAAAAATTGGTGACGAAACCGTCAGCGACGTGGCACTTGCGTTTCAATCTGGACGCAGCCCGGGTTGGCACATCACCAAGGTTCGACTTGCGAAACGCAGTTTGTTAAACCCACGTCCGAGTTATCGCCTTGTTGATTGGGAACACATTGCGCACATGTTTGCTCCACAAACTGCGCTCGCTGCTGAAGCAGCGCGTTTGCGCGACATGCACCCAAGTGATGTTGCTGCCGTTATTCGCGCGCTTCCACTTGAGCAGCGTCGACTTGTTGCTGCAGCAATGGACGACGAGCGCTTGGCCGACGTTCTTGAAGAATTGCCAGAAGACGAACAGTTGCGCCTGATTGAAGGCCTCGACATGGAGCGTTTGACCAACGTTTTCGAGGAAATGGAATTTGATGACTTAGCCGACTTGCTTGCACAAATGCCTGGCGAACAGCGCAGTCGTGTGCTTGAAGCCATGGATGACGACGACGCCGAAACCATGCGTCAGTTGTTGTCGTATGCGGAAGGCACTGCTGGTTCGTTGATGACACCAGACGTCATCGTGATGTCGCCCGACGCAACGGTTGCCGATGCGCTTGCACAAATTCGGGAGCCAGAAATTTTGGTGTCCATTGCAGCGCAGGTGTTTGTTGCGCATGCGCCGCACTACCCACCGACCGGAACATATTTGGGTGTCGTGCATTTTCAGCGGCTCCTTCGCGAATCGCCACAGTTGACCCTTGGTCAATGTGTGGAGATGGAAGCAACCATTAGCCCAACCATGACCGAGCGCGAAGTTGCTGAACGTCTTGCTTCATACAACTTGCTTGCTGTTGCTGTATGCGACGCAAACAATCGTCTGCTTGGCGCGATCACGGTTGACGACGTGCTTGACCGCACACTGCCTGCTAACTGGCGTCGTCGCCCTATTGCTGGAGCAACATCATGAAGCGCAGCGACCTCGCTCGTCCGCGCAAGCGCCGCCCAGTTCTTGGCATTCACTACGACCCAGATGCATTCGGTCAGTTCAGTGAAACCATTGCCCGCAACTTGGGTTCTGCTCGCTTCCTTATGGTGCAGACCTTCTTGGTCATCATCTGGGTGTTGCTCAACGTTGCGTTCGTGGCGTTGCGTTGGGACCCATACCCATTCATTCTGTTGAACCTGATGTTTTCAGTGCAGGCCGCATACGCAGCGCCACTCATTTTGCTTGCTCAAAACCGCCAAGAGATTCGCGATCGCCGACAGGCAGAGACCGACCGTGCAATGGCTGCTGCAACCCAGGCAAACGCAGAGTTTCTTGCTCGTGAACTTGCCAGTGTTCGTTTTGCTTTGTCGAACGTGGTGACAGTTGAAGAACTACGCGATCAAATTGAGTCGCTTATGCGCGCACTCGACGAATCGCGTCAATCACCGCAGCAGTAAACACTTCTGGCTTTTGCCAGTTGACCAAGTGGTCGCCGTCAATTTCAATAACTGTTGCCTGCGTTGCCTGGGCAAGAGCGTGTTGCTTGTGTGGCGCAACAAGTGAATCGCGTGACGTCACAACGCTGACCGTTGGCACACCGAGTGTTCCCGCCCATGGCCGAGCGTCGTGTTTTGACAATGCACGGCCCGCTTGATTGATTGTCCACGAATCATTTCGTCGAATTTCTGAAACCAACCATGGTCGCAGAGTTGCTGCCGAGCTTGATCGCGGAATTTTGCGTTTGATATAGCCATCAATAATTCGCGGTGTGGAGAGCATGCGAAACAGTGGTGATACGACCTGTCCAATTTTCCACCGTGTGCGTTCGTTGCGCGTTGCGCTCCACTCCAATGCGGTTGCACATAACACCAATGAATGCACACGCGTTGGGTGACGCTTGCTCATGAGCATGGCAATTGGCCCACCCATGGAATAACCGACTGCAGTAACCGACGCAAGGCCCAGTTGATCCATGATCGCAACAGCGTCGTCCGCACAATCCTCAAGGGTGAATCGATCATTCGTGCGCAACCCGCGACCGTGCCCACGATGATCAATAGCAACTAGTGAATACTGCTGCGCGAGTTCTGCGTACACAGGAAAGAAGTTGATATCCGCATTTCCTGTCCAGCCATGCAGCAACACCACTACAGGTGCATTCGCGTTTTCGTGTTGTACGTGGCGCACAAAAAACTCACCACGGTGTGGCACTGAAACAATGCGGCTCTCTGGCATCCAGGGAAGTTCTGAAAATGCTTGGGAATACGTGTTTACTGGCACGATGCGCAACGCCCAATCAGGTCGAGTCGATGGTGATCAAGTGCAAACCCTTCGCGCTTGGCAAGTTTCGTAAGCGCGCTATCAAGGTCACGCTCAAGTGCGTCAGGGACCACTACATCGCGAACTGTTCCACATGTTGAACACACCAGGTGATGATGGTGCCCTGTGAGGTGTTCGGCTAATTCATACAAGCCACCGTCTTGTGACGACATCACACGAGTAACCACCCCTGCGTCTTGCAGCACCGTGAGGTTTCTATACAGCGAGCTCTGGGGTAGGTCATCTACTGCACTCAATAACTCACCAATACCCACTGGCTGAGAAAACTGTGCAATTGCGCCAACAATTTCTTTGCGCTTGATGGTGTAGCGCTGGCCGCTCTGTTTCATTAACTCGTTTGCGTGTTCGTGAACATCGCTATGCAAAGAATGATCGTGTGATGCCACAGCAAAAATCTATCGGTGTTATGCGCCAACAAATTGGTGCACACGAACACCAGATGCCAGCACCAATTCGAGGATTCCGGCATTTGGCAATTCGGGTTCGCCGAGCACCCGTGCTCCATACACGGTGACTGCGCGCGTTGCAATGGCGTGTGCGCTCGCTGCACTTACTATGCCTGCAAGCTGCGCAATTCGTTCGGCGATTCCGGCTATTTCAACAATTCGTGATCCTCCACGATTGCCCCGCACTTCGATGCGTACTGCCCCCATGCCACCTTCGGCGTGTGGTGGAGCAAGCATGGGTAGTCGTGCGGTAAATCGATCGCGCCGTGTTGCTGACACTCGCGCGGTAATGCGCTCGAGTTCTGGCATTGCTTTTTTCAACAACACTGGATCGGGAAGTTCTGCTCGGTAGCAGTCGTACGCCCCCACTGGTTCTGGAAACCAGCACAATTCGCGCCCACTGCCAGATGGTCGACGCAACCATTCGTCGTCGTGCCAGCCAATGGATTGACCCGACAGTGCATCA
Source organism: Actinomycetota bacterium (assembly GCA_037141855.1). Lineage (GTDB taxonomy): Bacteria > Actinomycetota > Acidimicrobiia > Acidimicrobiales > Ilumatobacteraceae > UBA3006. The sequence goes on from JBAXBR010000007.1 coordinate 11,463, forward strand.
TGGTGTTGACGAGCACAATCTGGGCCGCCAGTGCCGTGCATGGCAACGTGTGCTTCATCAATCGTGTCAAAGCGATCGGTCATGGAACGCAACAACAAACCAGTAACTCCTGGGCTTGAGGCAGCACCAACGATGATCACGGTCTTGTGTTCTTTGGCTTGAGCATCGAGAGCCAACAGATTCATGCAATCCGAAAAATTGTCGGACAATGACACAACCGAAACACCGCGTTGAATGAGCTGTGTCGACATGTGAGCATGCGGAGATCCAAATGCGAGTACGACAACGCCGCATTCAAACAACTCTTCTCGCGTAACCGCTGCTACACGAATCTCATCCGTGGTGTGCAGGGCAGACAATCGCTGTGCACGAGCCGCCACCTTGTCGCTGACCAAAATATTGGTATGGCCAAGTGCGCGTAAATGTTCGACCACTCGAACGCCCGTGACACCTGCACCAAGTACGCCAACTTTGGCGGTTAACACGACGGCTACTTCTTCGTTGAGAGAGTGTTCGCTGGATCGCTCTCCGAAGGAGTCATCGGACGCCATCCGCCACGCGTGGTGGAGTGTTCAGAACGTCCTTTGAGGCGCAGAATGGCTCCGGCAGCACCCGCGATGCCAAGCACCATCAGTACGCGTCGGATGAAATTCACTGCACTACCTCCGTGGGGCTAACAAGAATCGAACTTGTGACCTCATCCTTATCAGGGATGCGCTCTAACCAACTGAGCTATAGCCCCGAATTGCTTTCGGGGGAAATGAGCCTACTGGCGCTTTCCGTCACCCTCAACCGCTGATACGAGAACCTCTTCTTCCAGTACAGATACCCGAATTCCGCCTACAAGATCGGTAATTAAGTTGAACATTGTTGCAGCAAGCACCCACACAATGGTGAGTAACGCCACGATCAGTAGTCCAAGCAGAGCTTCGTTCAGCAACAGTGTCCATCCGTGGAACTGGAACGATTCCCAACCAAATGACATGAGGAAGCGCTCAATGTTGTCGATAGTTCCTGTTGCCGAGGCCACACTCCACAACAACACCGAAGCGATCAACACGGTGAAGTACACCACCAAGTGAAAAGCAAGCCCAACCTTGAATGCGGACCATGGATCAATTTCGCGAATAACTCTGGTAACTCGACGCACTCGCGGTGCACGCGCAGATGTTTTACTCACGGTTCCAGTGTAGGCACTGCATTTGACCAAGTATCGACTGCGTGCGCCAACCGTTGTGTGCCTTCAACTTCAACACACACTGCAAAATACGGGCGCGACGAAGCCGGCTCGTGAAAGTCACACAGTGTCGCATGATTGATTTGTGCAATTTCACGAACCACGGGCTCCCCGCCATACACCGCAGCCAATGCAGCGACTTGGCTGGTAATGCGTGCGCGTTCTGTGTTGATCACCCTGTGGCCAACTTTTGCAAGAGCGACGAACAGCATTGTCGTAATGGCAAGTGTGAGCACAACGGTCAACGTTGCACTACCTCGCTCAGTGTGAAGCGGCGTGCTTATGTTTCGTCGTGAGAAAGAACGAGTGCGGCAGAAGCCACCACTTGTCCGTCGTCCATACTCATGATGCGCACGCCGGTTGCCGCGCGACCCTGACTGGAGATTTCTTTGACTGGGGTACGAATTGTTGTTCCACCCGAAGCAACCACCACGATGTCATCGTCAATGCCTGCCATAAATGCAGCCACGACATGACCCTTCTTGCCGGTGAGTTTGATGCCAATCATGCCCATTCCGCCTCGACCCTTGCGAGCGAAGTTGCTGACTTGAGTGCGCTTGCCATAACCCGATTCGGTGATGATGAGAATTGCCGAGTCATCCTTGGCTACGTCACATGACACCACTTCATCATTTGCACGCATTTTCATTCCGCGTACACCTGCAGCCGATCGACCCATTGGGCGCACGCCTTTTTCGGAGAAGCGAATGGTTTGACCATCGCGCGTCACCATGAACACGTCATCGCTGCCTGAAGTTTCAATTACTCGCACGAGTTCGTCCTTTGGACGCAGCTTCAATGCAATGAGACCATCGCGGCGGCTTGAGTCGTACTCGTTAAACGGAGTCTTCTTGACTTGTCCTTCTTTGGTTGCGAAGAACAAGAAGCGTTCGCCTGGGAATTCGCGAGTGTCAATGATCGCCTGAATTGATTCGCCTTGGTTAAGCGGCAACAGGTTGACAATTGGAATGCCTTTCGCTGTGCGATCACGCTCTGGAATGTCGAGTGCGCGCAATCGATATACGCGTCCACGGTTCGAGAAGAACAAGAGATACGAATGCGATGTCGTGAAAATGACGTTGTTGACAATGTCGTCCGACTTCATTTTTGCTCCACTTACACCGCGACCACCACGGCCTTGTGTGCGGAATGAGTCGGCTGGAACAGCCTTGATGTACTGAGCCTGCGTCATCACGATGACGAGCTCTTTGTTGTCAACCAAGTCTTCGACGCTCATTTCGCCAACATCGGCAGCGATTTTGCACACGCGTGGAGTTGCAAATGCTTCGCGAACTGCGGTGAGTTCTTTGGAGATAACCGCACGCAACTTCGTGTCGGAATTCAGAATTGATTCGAGTTCCTTAATGCGGGCCAGAACATCTTTTTGTTCGGTTTCAAGATCGATACGCGACAACCTGGTGAGTTGACGCAACTGCATATCGAGAATGTCGATTGCTTGACGCTCAGAGAAGTTGTACTTCTTGCCCATCAGTGCAGCTTTTGCAGATGCAGCGTCTTCGCTGGCGCGAATCAACTTAATGATTTCGTCAATGACGTTGAGTGCCTTCAGTCGACCTTCAAGAATGTGATTACGGTCGGTTGCCTTTTGTAGGCGGAACTTGGAGCGTCGCGTGGTGACTTCAATTTGATGCTCAACATAGCCAACGAGTGCGTCGCGCAAATTCAGTGTGCGTGGAACACCGTGCACAAGTGCAACCATGTTCACAGGGAAACTGGTCTGCAATTGTGTGAGCTTGAATAAGTTGTTCATGACCACGTTGGAATTCGCATCACGCTTCAACGTAATGATGAGGTTCGTTTGACCACCTGATGAGTTGTCGTTCACGTCGGCGATGCCGTCGAGGTCGCCACCATCCACAAGTTCTTGAATACGCGAAGCAATTGCTGAACAACTTGCTTGGTATGGAAGTTCAGTAACAACGATGAGCATTTGCCCACGCTTGCCTTCTTCAATGCTGACCTTCGCGCGCATTTTGATGCTTCCGCGTCCGGTTTGATAGGCGTCCTTGATTCCGTCACGACCAAGAATGAGACCGCCAGTTGGGAAGTCTGGGCCTTTCACAAACTTCATGAGGTCGCCGGTTGTTGCTTCTGGGTTGTCAATGAGGTGCAACGTTGCATCCACGACTTCGCCCAAGTTGTGCGGCGGAATGCTGGTGGCCATACCCACTGCGATGCCTTGGCTGCCGTTCACCAAAAGGTTGGGGAAACGGGCTGGCAACACAATCGGTTCTTCTGCGGTGCCGTCGTATGTGGCAATAAGGTCGACGGTGTCTTCATCGATGTCGGCAAGCAACTGCATTGCCAATGGGTGCAAACGTGATTCGGTATAACGACTGGCAGCTGGACCGAAGTCTGGTGAGCCGTAGTTTCCGTGGAAATCGATGAGTGGGTGACGCAGTGAAAACGGTTGAGCCATGCGAACGAGTGCATCGTAAATAGCGCCGTCACCGTGTGGGTGATAACGCGCCATGGTGTCGCCAGTAACGCGCGCACATTTCACGAAAGGACGATCGGGGCGGAAACCTTGTTGGTCCATGTCCCAAATGATTCGGCGGTGAACTGGCTTTAGGCCGTCACGCACGTCGGGCAATGCGCGCGACATGATGACCGACATTGCATAATCAAGGAACGAGCGTTCCATTTCGTCTTGCAACTGCACCGGTTGAACTGAGTCTGGGTTCACGAACAAATCGTCTTGTTGTGCAGGCGGTTTGCGTGGCGGGGTACCCGAAGCGGTTTCTGCTTCTGGTGCAGACTTGCTGCTCGCAGACTTATCGCTGCGCGGAGCAAGCTTTTTGGCTGCTGCTTTTTTTGCTGGTTTCTTACTGGCCATTACACACGTCCTTTACGCCTAAGTGCTCGCTAGAAGTCGAGGTTGCGCACGTCGCGCGCATTGGTTTGAATAAATTTTTTACGACTTTCGACGTCGTCACCCATGAGCACGCTCATGATGTCTTCGGCTAGTGCAGCTTCGTCAACAGTGACCTGCAACAGTGTGCGCGAATCGGCCGACATGGTGGTGCTGCGAAGTTCTTGCCAATCCATTTCTCCAAGACCCTTCAAGCGTTGAAATTCCTTCTTGTGGTTTGGATGTTCGGCGAGGAACTTCTCTTTTGCTGCATCGTCTTTGAGATAAATCTTTTCTTTACCAATTTCGGTAGAGAACAACGGTGGTTGCGCAATGTAAATGAAGCCACTTTCAACCATTGGCTTCATCTGTCGATAGAAGAACGTGAGCAACAACGTACGAATGTGGCTGCCGTCCACGTCGGCGTCGGCCAAAATGACCACCTTGTGATAGCGCGCTTTTGATGCATCAAATTCGTCATTACCAATGCCGCCACCAATTGCAGTGATGAGTGTTTGGATTTCGGTGTTCTTCAACATTTTGTCGAGTCGCGCGCGCTCTACGTTCAAGATCTTTCCGCGAATTGGCAAAATTGCCTGCGTACGTGGATCGCGAGCGTCTACTGCGGTACCGCCTGCAGAGTCACCTTCAACAATGAACAGTTCGGTTTCGCTTGCATCGGTGCTGGTGCAGTCTTTCAACTTGTCTGGCATACCGGCGCCTGCGAGAGCAGTTTTGCGACGCACTGCGTTACGTGCATTTTTTGCGGCGAGTCGAGCTTGTGCTGCTGCGATCGCTTTTTTAACAATGCGGTTTGCTTCGGTTGGGTTTTCTTGCATCCACTCTTCAAGCCGTGCGTTTGTTTCTTTTTGCACGAACGAACGGATAGAGACGTTGCCCAACTTTGCTTTGGTCTGACCTTCGAATTGTGGTTCGCGAAGTTTTACCGCAACAATTGCGGTGATGCCTTCGCGGATGTCTTCGCCCAAGAGGTTGTCTTCTTTTTCCTTCAACGCATTGGAAGCGCGTGCATACTTATTGACAACCGAGGTGAGTGCGGTCTTGAACCCTTCAACATGCATGCCGCCTTCGACGGTGGAAATGCCGTTGGCGTAGCCATAAATACCCTCGTAATAGCCCGTATTCCATTGCAATGCGATGTCTACGGTTTGCTCGTCGTCGCTGCCTTCGTAATGGGCAACCTTGGTAAACAGTGCTTCTCGTGAAGCATTGAGGTGCTTAACGAAGTCGACGATTCCGCCTTTGTATTGATACGTAATGGTTTGAATTTTTTCGGCGCGTTCATCTGTAAACACCACTTCCAAGTCTTTATTCAAAAACGCCATCGTTTGCAAACGCTCGGTTACGGTACGCGCGACAAACTCCACACCTTCGGAAGCAAAAATGGTTGGGTCTGGCCAAAACGTAACAGTGGTTCCGGTTGTTGACTTGTTTGGTGAAGCACCAATCTTTGACAACTTTGCTTTTGGATTTCCACCATCAATAAATTCCTGGCTAAAACGTTCACCGCCGCGATCGACAACTGCGACTAATCGCTTCGACAACGCGTTCACTACAGACACACCTACACCGTGTAGTCCACCAGAAACTTTGTACCCTTCGCCGCCAAACTTTCCGCCAGCGTGCAATACGGTGAGCACCACTTCAAGCGCGCTTTTGCCTTTGTGCTGACCGGATGTATATGGGTCGACAGGAATTCCGCGACCGTTGTCGCTGACTGCGCAACCTCCGTCGGCAAGCAAAGTAACCGTGATTTTGTTGCAGTATCCGGCCATGGCTTCGTCAACAGAGTTGTCCACAATTTCCCAAATGAGGTGATGCAAACCGTTGAGTCCTGTGGACCCGATGTACATACCTGGTCGCTTACGAACTGGGTCGAGGCCTTCGAGAACTTGAATGTCTTTTGCGCCGTATGACGCGGAGCCGGCAGTTGCCGATTTTTGAGCTTTGGTGGTTGCCATCACTTACCTTCTGGGAGAGCGCCGAAAAAGCGGCGAGACACACGGTTGAGCAACATAAATAACACGGCTTAGTCTACCAATTACTTACTGCGCGAATTGCGTTTTACGCGCACATCAATACCAACAATGTTGCTTGATGTTGCTGTTGACAAAGTTGTGAGAAGTTGAGGTTCGAGAAAACGCATTTGTGTGGCCCATGCTGCTTCGGTCACTTCGACGAGCAACCGAGAGTTTTCGAGTTTGATGGGAGCAACATGTTGCGCGACATGTTCGCCCACAAGTGTGACCCAATCGGTGAACACGCTGTTGACCACCGATGCTGGTTCGGATCCAAGTCGCGACAACAATGCATTCAGTTCGGTGGAGAGTCGGCCGAGACTGCCCATGCTGGCGTCAATTTGCCGATCCTCCTCGAGGGACTGCTCGGACGGGTTGCTGAAATTGCTCATGCTGGAAAGTTGTCCTCATTTGTGCTGTCTTGAACGACCGCGCCCTGTTGAATACGCACAATACGGTCGGGGTGAGCGGCCTCGGGAAGGTATCCTGCCGTGGTGATGAGTACCTGGCCCTCCGGAAAGTGACGCAATAAGGCTGCCGCCCGGCTGGGGTCCAATTCAGACAGCACATCGTCCAAAATAAGCACTGGCGCAGAGCCAAACTCTTCGGTCACCATGCGATGGACCGCCAACCGCATGGCTAGGGCCAAGGTGCGTTGCTCCCCTTGGGAGGCGTGTGTTCGCGCGGGGAGTCCGTTAATGAGTAGATCGATGTCGTCGCGGTGCGGGCCAACCGTACTTGTACCCCGGCGAATGTCGTCGAGGCGGCTGGTTGCCAGTTCGTTGGCCAACCCAATTCGCCGCCACTCTGGTTCGTACACCAAACCGATTGGGGTGGTTTTTTCGGCGAGCTCTTCGTACGCCTTGGACACGCGTGGCGAAATCTGGGCAATGAGCCGCGCTCGCTCATCTCCAAGCTCGGTTCCCAGTTCTGACAATTTGGCATCCCAAACATCCAATGTGCTTGCAATATCGGCAGTCGGCTTGCCACCTGTTTGCTTTAGCAATGAGTTGCGTTGGCGCAGCACTTTTTCAATTTCACTACACAACACGTCGAGTTTTGGTTGCAAGGCAATTAATGCGTCGTCAATAAAGTCGCGCCGCACGCTTGGTGCGGCCTTTACCAACTCCAAGTCCTCAGGTGAAAACACCGTGGTGCGCACAACTCCAAGCAAGTCGCGAGAACGAGTAAGACGTTGCTTGTTTACCAGTGAACGATTTCGGCCAGTGCGCACCAATTCGGTTTCGATAAGGATTTCTCTGCCGTCTGCATGCATCACTGTTGCGCGCAACACGGCACTTTCACTACCTGTGCGAATGAGAGCTTCGTTTGGTACTCCGCGAAAACTTTTTAACGTTGCAAGATAGCCAAGCGCTTCAACCAAGTTGGTTTTGCCTTGACCATTGTTTCCGATAACAGCAGTAACGCCAGACGTTAACTCGATTGTTGTCGCCGCATAGTTGCGAAAGTTGGTGAGTTCAAGATGTTGAATGATCACGCTGTCGCTCGGAACGTTGTGCTTACACAGTGAGACGTTGTGGCATTACCAAGTAAAGATAATCCTCTGCCCCGACACCACGAAGCACTGCTGGTCGTTGTGGGTCGGTGGTTTGAATGGTGATTTCATCTCCGGTTACTGCTTCAATACCTGCAGCGAGATACTCAGGATTGAATCCAACAATCATTTCGGTGCCCTCAAGTGAGCAATCAATTTCTTCTTCAGAGTTTCCGATGTCTTGAGTAATTACTGAAAGCTTTAACGATGTTGCTGTCATCTCCAGTCGAACCGGTGTTGTTTCGCGTGCGAAAATTCGACAACGACGCACAGCCTCAAGCAATGCTTCGCGAGCAACAGTGAGCGTATTTGGGTAAGACGGCTGAATAAGTTGGCGGTAGTTAGGAAATTCAACTTGCAACAAACTGGTTGACAACGTTGCATTTCCTACGGCAAACGTTGCTCGGTCTTCAGCAAGACACAGTGTTACTTCGTCACCTTGATTCAACAAGCGTTGAAGTTCGCCAAGCGCGCGGCTTGGAATAACTACTTTTTGTCCGTGCCCAAGAACGTTTGTTCCTGGTAAATCGCGAACAGCCAAACGGTACGAGTCGGTTGCTACAAGTCGTAGACCTTCAGGTTCTGCCGACATTAAAACACCGGTGAGTGGCAACCGTTGCATGTCGGAGCTTGCAGCGCGTACAACTTGTCGAAGTGCTTCGCTGAGCAATGGTGCTGACAGTGTTACTGGTGGTGCACTTGCGAGCGCAATATGTGGAAAATCGCTGGCTGCAAATGTTGCAACAGTGGTTTGTGCGCGCCCGGACGAAATGTGTACTTCTTCGCCAGATGATTCAAACGTCACTTTGCCTTCTGCTCCAGCACGAACGATGTCGCTCAAGAGTTTTGCGCTCGCAACAACAACACCGTCTGCTTGTCCACCTACTGGAAGCACAAACTGCACCGAAAGATCGTTGTCGGTGCATGACAACGTCAGTTGATCGCCTATGACTTCGAGTTTTACACCCGACAATGCAGGCATTGCGTTGTTGCGGGTCGACGCAACACGAGCCGCTGCACCTAGAGCTTCTGCCAACACTTCGCGTTCAACTCGGAATTTCATCACCATGCTCCTTGGCCAACGTTGTTCATTGTTATTTGTGGATGTTTGTATAAAGACTTAATAACGGTAATAAGGGGTGTGGATTGTGGATGAACACCCTGAAGACCAAATGACATATAAGAACCAACCTCACAGCCTTGTGTGACTGCGCGCACATCTTGCAGATGTGTAGTTCGAGCATCCGTGCATAACCCTTGGTTATCCACTGGTTGTTGTGTTGTTGCCCACATGGTTGTCCCCAACATGATTTATGACGTCTTAAATTTTTGTACGAGTTCGGTGACCTGGTCGTAAACCTGTTTGCGCTCGCTCATCATGCGCTGAGTTTTGTCAACTGCGTGAATCACAGTTGTGTGATCCCGGCCGCCGAACAAACGAGCGATTGCCGGATAACTGAGGTCGGTAAGTTCTCGGAATACATACATGGCGGTTTGTCGTGCCTGCACCAGTGGGCGTTGGCGGCTCTTGCCTCGGAGAGCATCGACCTCAAAACCAAGGTGCTCAGCGATTTCCACCAGCAACTGCTCGTCGGTGCGTGGCTTTACAGCGGTGCGGGTGAGCAGGTCAGTAAGCAACTGTTGGGCCAGCGGCACGTCAACCTGGGTCTTGTTCAAGCTGGCGTAGGCGGCTACTCGAATAAGGGCGCCTTCGAGTTCACGAATGTTGGTAGTGACGTTGCTAGCAATGAATTCCAACACCTCGTGTGACACCGAGGTGCGCTCACGTTCTGCCTTGTTGCGCAGAATGGCCAAACGGGTTTCCATGTCTGGCGGCTGAATATCGGTGATGAGACCCCAACGGAAACGTCCGCGCAAGCGGTCTTCCAAAGTAGGAATAGCGTCTGGCATGCGGTCAGAGGAAATAACAATCTGCTTATTTGCTCCGTGGAGGGAGTTGAACGTATGGAAGAACTCTTCCTGCAATCCTTCTTTGCCCTCCATGAACTGAATGTCGTCAATCAACAACACGTCAACCTCGCGGTAGCGACGCTTGAAGGCAGCAATGGTGTTGCTGCGAATGCCGTCGACGTACTCGTTCAGGAATGTTTCGGTAGATACGTAACGAACTTCGTAATGGGCGTAGTTCTGGTGAACGTAATACCCAATGGCGTGCAGCAGGTGGGTTTTACCCAGTCCAGCCGAACCGTAAATGAACAACGGGTTGTATGAACGGCCAGGGGTTTCAGCCACGCGTTGTGCAGCGGCCAAAGCGAACTGGTTGGAGGTGCCCTTCACGAAGGTTTCAAAGGTGTAGCGAGGGTTAAGCCCCACCGCCATGCCTTTGCCTGTGCGGCTTTTCAGCGTGGTGGAGTCAAAAGACTGGTGGAGCGAGGTGTTGAGTTCGGCAGGCAGTTGATCTGGTGTGTTGTTGGTGGACAACTGCTCGTGAACGTCTGCCGCTGTATTGGTCTGCACGTCAATAAGCAGTTGGCGTTCGCTCGCACCAACTTCATCCAAGGCGTCGCGCACCAGTGACATGTAGCGGGTAAGGATGCGTTCGCGAACGTAGGTGTTTGGAACTTGCAGGCGAAGACTCATTTTGTCGTCGGCAATAGCAACGGCGTCGTTGAATGTAGAGAACCACACTGCTTCTGAAACTTGGGCTCGTAAAACCTGAGCGGTCGCGCGCCACACATCATCATGGTTTTCGGTGCCGCGAGAGTCGACTTGTAGCTCGTTTTCCATAGTTCCTCTGTACTGATATGTGCGCTTCACCTACGGTGAAACCCAATGATGTAAAGCGTTTCCGGTTACCGGAACCCGTGTCATATGCCGTCCACAGCACTGTCCACAGGGTGTGGACACCCCCGCCGACACGAGGCGGGGGAAGCGAAGGTAGCAGGTTTTCCACAGGCATAAAAAACCGAGTTTTGCCTGTAGAGTTCTTGCCGTTGTAGTCCCATCGTTCAGCCCAATAGGTTGTTCGTCCAGAGTTGTCGAGACCCTCTCGGCACCGAAACGAGGAGGCGTGCGTGAAACGCACTTTCCAGCCAAATAACCGTCGCCGTGCCAAGAAGCATGGTTTTCGCCATCGTATGAAGACCCGTGCGGGCCGCGCCATTTTGAAGTCCCGTCGCGCCAAGGGCCGACACAAGCTTTCGGCTTGATCGGCCGGATACGCCAACGGGAGGTTTTCTCCCGATTATCCAAAGAGGGAACATATGTTCGCTCAAATGGATTGTGGTGCCTGATGTTGACTGACTCTTCCCTACCAGGAGCCCATGTGGGCTACGCCATTGGGCGAAACGTGGGTGGAGCTGTGCTGCGGAATCGAATTCGACGCCAACTTCGGTCGTTGCTTGAAGCCAAATCCGACCAATTGCCGGCAGGCTGGTATTTGGTCGGCGCTCAACCGAGGGTTGGCGCGATGTCATGGGCAGACCTCGGTGCAACAGTTGACCAACTCGTGGCAAAGGTGGTTGGTCCGTGACAACGGCTTCCCCTTTCCTTCTCACCACCAAGAGTGACCTTGTCGCCACTAAACCACAGCAGGCCATGTTGCGTGCCATTCGCTGGTATCAGTCGCTTCGCCCTGGCCACCCGTCACCGTGCCGGTTTTTCCCATCCTGTTCCGAATATGGATACGAGGCCATCGAAACGTTCGGTTCGGCGCGAGGTGGACTACTGACAGTTCGCCGCCTCCTGCGCTGCCGACCATTTGGCCCATCTGGCTTTGACCCTGTTCCTCTCCCCCACGAATCAACCTCGGTATCGCCTACCGTCTGTTGCACCCACGACACGAAAGATTGCTAACCCAACATGTTTGAACTCGCTGCTCGCCTGATTGCCAGTTTTTACGCACTGACACACAACTATGCGCTTGCCATTGGTTTGGTAGCTGTGGTGGTGATGTTGCTGATCACGCCACTCACACTGAAAAGCACCAAGGGCATGTTGGAGATGCAACGCCTGCAACCTGAGATGCGTCGACTGCAAGCTGAGTTCAAAGGTGATCGTCAAAAACTTAACGAAGCAATGATGACGTTGTACAAAGAACACAAAGTCAACCCAATGGCTTCGTGTTTGCCAATTGCCGCCCAGATGCCGGTATTCATCATCATGTTCCGCGCGCTTCGCGGATTGATTTTTAAAACATCCACAGGCGAGTTTGCACCAAAATATTTGAACGAAGCATCTCAGTTGTATCGGTCGCTTGTTGGTAAAACCAAAATGTTGTCATTTGGTATTGACTTGGCAATGAGGCCAGTCGAAGCAGTGAAAAAAGATTTTGCTACGGGTCTTATTTATGTGTTCTTAGTTGCAGCGCTAGCCGCTCTGTATTTTGCGCAACAAAAAATGGTTGCTTCACGCACGGTAAGCCCAACCATGTCTGCTTCCCAAGCCAAATTAATGCAATACCTGCCTGTGTTATTTGCGGTATTTCAATTGTTCTTGCCTACTGGCTTGATCGTGTATTACATGGTCCAGGCAATCATTCGCATTGGTCAGCAGTACTACATTACGAAGCGTTTTTACGGCAACGACTCATCGCTCGGTCGACAAGCACAAGAAGCAAGCTCGCGTGCGCGAGAAATGTCGAAGAATGACAAAGAGTCAACAAAGTCGAAAAAAGAAGTAGTTGATCCAAGTGCTCCATTCGTGAGCAAGCGAGTAACTCCTCCTAAGGGTGGATTCTCGTCGGCGAAGCAATCAAATCCTCCGGGCAAAAACCGAAGCAACGCGATCCCGCGTAAACCAAAAAAATCGTAAGACATCACACGTAAGGACATTGTTATGGAATGGGTAGAAACCACAGCAGAGACCATTGAGTTGGCGAAGAACTTGGCACTTGATCAGTTGGGTGTTGCAGAAGACGACGCCGAATTTGAAGTTGTTGAAGAACCAAAACAAGGTCTCTTCGGACGCACTCGTGGAGAAGCACGCGTTCGCGCGCGTGTTCGTCCGAACAGTGTGCGTAATAAAAATGACCGTCGTGACAAGTCGGCAAAGCGCGGACCACGCAAAGACGGAGACGCCAAGGGTCCACGTCGCGAGAAGTCGACAACACCGCGGCCAAAGCGTGAAACAACACCACGCGCTCCACGTCCTGATATGCCACCGGTCGATCCAGCCACTGTAAGTGCTGCGGCAACCACATTTCTTGAAGGCATGTTGGCAGCAGCTGGTCTGACCGGTTCGGTAACCGTGCAGCAAGCCGGAGAAGACATCGATATCAATGTCAGTGGTACCGACGTCTCGGTATTTGTTGGCACAAAAGGCGCGACCTTGATGGCCGTTCAAGACCTGACCCGTGTTGTGAGTCAACGTCGTTTAGGAGACCATGACACGCACCTTCGTGTAGATATTGCCAGCTACCGAGAAAAGCGTCGTGAAGCCCTCAGTCGCTTTGCCCAAAAGGTGGCAAACGATGTATTGGCAAGTGGTCAACCGCGTGTTCTCGAACCAATGAACTCAGCAGATCGCAAAATTGTGCACGACACACTCGTGGATGTTGCCGGTATTGCCACCCGCTCGCAAGGCCAAGACCCACATCGCCGTGTTGTGGTTGCCCTTGCAGACGATCAGCCAGAAGAGGCGTAACTAGACTGCCCCCGTGGCAGTTCCTCATCCAGCCGAACACGATGGGTTAATCCGCATCTTTCGTGAGGCACAGCGGATTGGCGCCCTTGGTGCACAACCCGTGAAAGACATGATCACCCACGCGTGTGCATTTGCTGACGCCCTCCCACCCTCGGTTCGGTCATGTGTGGACCTGGGTAGTGGAGCCGGAGTGCCAGGACTCGTGATTGCCATCGCCCGACCAGAAATTCAACTCACCTTGGTGGACCGTCGGTCAAAACGAACCGATGCCCTCCTCCGTTCGGTTCGGTCACTGGGAATTGAGAAGCAGGTGTCGGTGGTGTGTGCCGATGTGGAAACCTTTGCACGGACTACGAATATCGCACGCTCCTTTGATGCGGCATGCGCTCGAGGGTTTGGCCCACCAGAATTCACACTTCGTTGGTCTGCTGAATTAGTGAAAACCGGGGGAGTCATCGTGGTCTCTGAACCACCCGAGGGTTCCCCTGATCGTTGGCAAGGAATGGACTTCCCTGCCCTTGGCGTGTCGGAACCCATGCGGGTGGGACCAGTCGTAATGTTCCACGTGGAACATTCATAAGCGCCCGTTTAGCCCAGACAAAAATGTTCCACGTGGAACATTCCAGGTCGCTATCCCCCCAATCACCACACAGGGGCGGTATTCTTGGCTCATCATGAACACGCCAGGAACCTCCCCTACTGGTCCGTATCCAACGCCGCGGATCATTGCTATGGCGAACCAAAAGGGCGGAGTCGGCAAGACCACCACGACCATTAACCTCGGCGCATGCCTTGCTGAGCAGGGTTACCGAGTGTTGTTGATTGACCTTGACCCACAAGGAAACGCCTCCACGGGGTTAGGTCTGAACACCCGCGACATGGAAACCAGCATCTACGACGTATTGCTGCATGAGACCCCGCTCGAGGACTGTTTGGCGCCTACTGCCGTCAAAAACCTGTTCGTTGCTCCATCGAATTTGGATTTAGCGGGCGCCGAGATTGAGCTTGTTCCGGCAATGGGCCGAGAAACACGACTCAAAAAGGCAATTGAAGCCATTATCGACCAGTTTGATTACGTACTCATTGACTGCCCGCCTTCATTGGGTCTCCTTACGGTGAACGGACTTACCGCAGCGAGAGAGGTGATTGTGCCGATTCAGTGCCAGTACTACGCACTGGAAGGGCTTGGCCAGTTACTCCGCAACGTCGATTTGGTCAGCAAAAACCTCAACCCAGGCCTAGGTGTAAGCCGAATCATCTGCACCATGTTTGACACCCGCACCAAACTTTCAGGCGACGTGGTCAACGAAGTGCGTGAACACTTTGGTGACAAAGTGTGTAAAACAGTCATACCGCATAACGTTCGCCTCGCAGAGGCACCGTCGCACGGCAAGCCAATCACCACGTTTGACCCAAATTCAACAGGTGCTAAGGCGTATCGAGCAGTGGCACTGGAGGTGAGTGGTGGCGCGCAAGTCGGGACTCGGTAGAGGATTAGATGCCCTGATCCCAACGGGGTCAACGGTGATGTCAACTCGCGATGGTGGAGGAACAGGTACAGGACTGCAGGAAATCTCGGTTTCCTCTATCGACCCAAACCCAAATCAGCCGCGAAGTCACTTCGATGAAGACTCACTCGCAGAACTCTCCGCCTCGATTAAGGCCATTGGCTTGTTGCAGCCGGTGCTTGTTCGTCCATCATCTACTCCAGATCGATTTGAATTAATTGCGGGTGAGCGCCGGTGGCGTGCCTCCAAACGTGCGGGTCTTTCCACTATTCCTGCCATTGTGCGCGTTACCGATGATGTTTCATCGGTAGAGCAAGCACTCGTCGAAAACCTGCATCGTCAAGATCTCACACCACTTGAAGAAGCCGCCGCGTACCAGCAGTTACTTGAAGACTTCTCGATGACGCATGAACAAGTGGCCTCCAAAGTGGGCAAGAGTCGTTCGGCGATCACCAACTCACTCCGGTTACTGACGTTGCCCCCAACCATTCAGCAGTATTTGGCTGAAGGACGACTCTCGGCCGGTCATGCCAAAGCATTACTCAGCACACCCGATCGAGCATTGCAAGAATCACTTGCTCGAGTGGCAGTTGAACAAGGTTTAACCGTTCGCGGGCTTGAAGAAGCAGTGCGCAACGCGGTCAATCCTGGCGCAAGTGCCACAACGATTACCCCAAAACCTGGTGCAGTTGGTACAAAACCAAAGCCCGGTGCAGCCGGACGCACCTCTGTTGTTAAAGAACCCGGCCTGCATGAGCTTGAAGACTTGTTGTCTGAGCACTTGGCCACACCCGTCACTGTCACGTTGTCTGGCAAGCATGGAAAAATGGTGGTGGAGTTCGCTGACCTTGAAGACCTTGAGCGAATTTATCGACTGATGACCGAAGGCCCCGACCTCGACGAGTAAGACTCCGTGAGCCTTGGGTAGAGGTTCACCGTGAAGAGGAACTTGAGATTGTGCACAGAGTGTGTATAACCCTGTGGATAACTAGGCGAGAGGTTGATCAGACCACTGAGATATGGCTTTGGCAAGTGCAGAGACGATGTCGAAGGCGTCTTTGTCATCGCCCACAGACTCGATGGTGAAGAGCACTGCAGGCATCCGTGTCTCACGAAGAACCGGAAGTTGCATGCCCCCAAGACCAATCGTCATGGAGTTGTTCAACGCGCGAACATGTTCCACACACAGTTCAGCAGCGACGCGACCACCTGCTGACGTAAATGAATCAGTCTCGTAGAAGGCAAAATGCAACGAGTTTGTCGAAGCGAGCGATACGCCGAAATATAAATCTGCGTTGAACGAATTTGCCGTTCGCGCATGAGAATGCGGGTCTGCGTTTTCTATCGTCATGACATCGTCACCGCGATTACGCAGTTCACGAACTAACAAACGAGTGAGTCGCGTGCTGTCACCAAAGCAGCCAATCACAATTCGCGGGCGTTCTGCATTGACTGACGCAGCGAGGAGAGTTTCGTATTCACGCACAGTCACAATTCCAGGGCCTTCGCCGCTTTGACTACTTGTTCTCTCGAGTGCACGAATGGAATTCACTCCACAAATTCCATCTGCAGTGATGCCGTAGTTTTGTTGAAACTCCGTGAGTGCTTGCAGTGTGTGAGGTCCAAAAATTCCGTCTGCACGACCGCAGTCAAAACCCAACTTGGCGAGCACGGTTTGCATTGCTCGAACATCATCACCACGCATGTGTGGCGAGGTTAAATACAACAGGCGCGAACCCAACACCCACGACGACTCGACCAGAGTGGTCCAGGTGAAATGATCACATGCACCAGTTATTGGCAGACCACGAAGTTTTTGAAATTCCGCCACGACCTCTACAGTACGAACGCAATACACACCATCGACATATGCGTCATGTGCAAGTAAATTCGCAGCAACAAGTCGACGCTGAAGATCGACAACGGCTGTGCCGTGACTATCTTGCGTTAGTGGGAAGTCGGAAGAAATTCTGCGAGCTCCTGTAGCAACTTGCCCTTGCCTTGAGCACCAACGAGGCGCTTTGCAGCTTCACCCTTGTTGAACACGATCAACGTTGGAATGCTCATGACATTGAAGCGCATGGCAATGTCGCCATAGTCGTCAACATTGAGTTTTGCGATAGTGATATTGCCAGCTTGCTCAGTAGCAATTTCTGCAAGAACCGGAGCAATTGCTTTACACGGACCACACCATTCGGCCCAAAAGTCAACCAAAATTGGTGTATCTGAACTACCAATGGTCTCATCAAAATTTGCTGATGTGAGGGTGGTGATTGATTGTGCCATGGCGGGTCCTTAGTGGTTTGGGTAATGAAATAGTACCGAGTACCGCAAGCGTATGCGTGAAATTATTCGAAGTGTGACCTATGAGTGTTGGTGTTCTAACCAACGCTCGCAGTCAATTGCTGCCATGCAACCCGAACCGGCAGCAGTTATTGCCTGGCGGTAGGTGTGGTCTTGCACGTCGCCACAAGCAAAGACACCTTCGACATTGGTATACGTCGATCCCGGTCGAGTGATCAGGTAGCCAGAGTCCTCCATGTTGAGGACACCTGTAAACAAATCGGTGTTCGGGCGGTGGCCAATTGCAATAAATATTCCGGTGACTCCAAGTTCTCGCGTTGCACCGGTCTGGGTGTCGGTGAGTTCTACGCCAGCCACTTTGTCCTCGCCATGAATTTTTGACACGGTGGAATTCCAGATGATCGATATCTTTTCGTTTGCGCGTGCACGGTCTTGCATGATTTTTGAAGCACGGAGTGAATCGCGGCGAACAATCAAATGCACCTTTGAGGCAAACTTTGTAAGAAACTGCGCTTCTTCAAGTGCAGAGTCGCCGCCACCAACAACTGCAATTTCCTGACCACGGAAGAAAAATCCATCGCAAGTTGCACACGTTGATAAACCATGACCAATGAGTCGAGGTTCTTCAGGAAGACCCAACATCAACGATTGCGCACCCGTGCTGACGATGACGCTGTCGGCGCTGTATTCGGTGTCGCGAATCCACGCACGAAATGGACGACTACTGAAGTCGACGCGCGTCACTTTTTCGGTAATGAACTGTGCACCAAATCGAGCAGCCTGTTCGCGGCAGCGAGTCATGAGCTCTGGACCCATAATCCCCTCAGGAAAACCAGGAAAGTTTTCTACTTCAGTAGTGAGCATGAGTTGCCCACCAGGCTGATCCGACGTTGAACTCGGCTCACCTTCGATGACCAAAGGCAGCAAACCAGCACGCGCGGTATAGATAGCTGCGGTCAAGCCGGCAGGGCCGGAACCAATAATGAGAACCTGGTGATGAATAGCCATGAGAGAAACAGTGCCTTTGTCGTGAGAGGTGACAAAAACTTAGTCGCGCGGGTGGCGTTTGCGCATGCCGAATGTGCCAAGCGCCAAGAAAATAGCGCCAAGGACGAAATAGGCAACCCACACCGCGGTGTCATGGCTTAACCACACGTCGCCAAGAGATACCAAGGCACGCATCAGACCGATCAGCAAAATAACCACGCAAAACATCACGCCAACCGCTGCCATCGTTCCAAAAATGAGACCACGAATAATGGCAATGAGGGGTCGTGTGGTGTGGTCGCGTACAAAACCAAGCCAACGGTCAATAAAATCGACGACAGCAGTTGACCAGTTTGGGTCGGAAAATGGATTAGAAACCATTGAGTTCAGGCTAACCCTCGGTGAAGGCGACACCAGCGAGGATGCCTTGGTATGGGTTTGTCGCGCTGCAGTTTGCGCTCTTGCCCACTTCACGTATTTTGATCAAAATAAATTGTGCTGGTGAGGAGATTGTAAAACTTGCTCGTTCACGTTTGGTGTTGTATCCACCATCAACACTGGCACCCCATTGATTGATGTCTGTTGGTGCCGAGTCAGCTGAAGCAAAAACATCAATCGCCCAGGGCGCATTTTGCATGCCAACGCGGAGAGTGCCTGTGGCTGCATGATTGAGCCGCACAACCAACCCAACGAATTCCTTGCTTCCAAAATATTGATTGTCGTAGCACGACGTTGACCACATCGTCGATGCATTCCCGTCAAGCAGGCTGGGAAGTAGAGCATCGTTTTCTACTCCATCGTTGCCAAGTGGATCAAAAGTGGAAATTGACGTAATTGCTACTGGTTCTGTGATCAGTGCGGGCCCTGGAGAAGCAGGTAGTGCATTCGTGGCGCCGCCAGAA
Source organism: Actinomycetota bacterium (assembly GCA_037141855.1). GTDB lineage: Bacteria > Actinomycetota > Acidimicrobiia > Acidimicrobiales > Ilumatobacteraceae > UBA3006. The sequence continues at coordinate 30,471 of JBAXBR010000007.1, forward strand.
ACTCGCCACAGTGCCACGCCAGCAACAAGGCTGAGCGCAATCAGACCAACAAACATTCTGCGCATCGCAAACGGTGGCGCCTTGTGAATTGAAGGTTGTTTGCTGTGTGGCGTTGTAGTAGTTGGGCGCACAGGTTCGTGCGGAGTGAGCGCCCTGACTTCTTCTATTGCAATGCCTGTAGGCGGGGTGAGTTCGGTGGTCTTGTCGTGTGCGCCAGTAAGCGCTAATTGCAATGCAACTTTTGTTTCATATCCAGATGCGTATCGATGCTCGGGATTGCGTGAGAGCAACTTGTGAATGATTTTGACAAGTTGTGGTGACAGCGAAGGGCGAAGTCGGGCGAGGTCGGTTGGTTCGCGTTGTAGGCGCGCAAGCGCGGTGTCGGCATCTGACTCTCCAAGAAATGGCACGCGACCAGCGAGGCATTCGTACAACACAAGACCCAATGAATACAGGTCAGATCGACCATCAAGTGGTTTTCCACGAACCTGCTCAGGAGCTAAGTATTTCGCTGTTCCCATCATGATGTTGTCATGAGTGAGATCAGCCTCAGTTGATGTCATTGCTTTTGCGATACCAAAGTCGGTGAGTAACACTCGGCCTTCTGGTGTGAGCAAAATATTTCCTGGCTTCACGTCACGGTGAATGAAATTCTTTTCGTGGGCTTCATCTAGTGCCGCCGCGATTGACATTCCAATATGGATAGTGAGCTTTGGCCCCAAGCGCTTTTGTTTATCAAGCAATTCGCGCAAACTTTTTCCTTTGACGTATTGCATGATGACGGCTTGTTGGCCGTTGTGTTCAATGCAGTCGTAAACAGCAACAATGTTTTGGTGCGTGATACCAGCGCACGCAATTGCCTCGCGACGGAAACGTTCAGCGAGTGTCGCGTCATTTACAAGATGCGGGCGAAGTAATTTGACCGCAACCTTGCGATCAAGGAATGTGTCTTTGGCAAGCCAAACGACAGCCATTCCACCGTGAGCAATTTTGCTCTCAAGGAGGTAGCGGCCTCCAATGAGACCGGGGAGCACACTTTTTTCATCCATCGCTGTGAAGCGACGCTAGTGCTGAAACCCCTTACGAATCGGGGATATCTCCGCTTGAAACTTTGCTTTCGTGTTTATGATTTTGTGTGGAAGGCAACACCAATTGTTCCGGCACCCGTGTGTGTGCCAATAATCGGCCCGATGTCACCAACAATGATGTCTCCGGAATAGATCGTGCGCAGACTTTCTACAAAGGCTTCATAGTCAGTGCAATTTGCCTGCAGTACTGCGAGGTTTTCAATGGGACCTGCTTCACGCACCTTTTCAAGCAAAAAAGCCAGGGCTTTGCTGCGTGTGCGTTGTTTGCCGCCTTCTTCAATTTTGCCATCGACAACTTCAACGATTGGCTTGATTGACAGGGCAGTGGCAAGCATTGCCTTAGCTCCACCAATTCGACCGCCCTTTTTCAGGTTCTCCAAGGTGTCGAGTGCGCCCCACACCTTGGAGCGGTGGGCGAGGCTGTCGGCTGTAGCAGCGATCTCATCGAGACTTGCACCCGTTGCTGCGAGTTTGGCGCATGCGATGACCGTGATTCCCTGACCCATACTTCCGGAACGACTATCGATCACGCGAACAGAAATATGTCCAGCTACTGCTTTGGCTGCAAGTTCAGCGCTTTGCATGGTGGCGGAAAGAATTCCAGACAGGGAGATCATCACAATCCCCGTTGCGCCTTCAGCGGCAATTTTTCGAAACTCGGCTTCGAATTGTCCGGGGGAAGGTGCTGCAGTTTCGGGAAGCATCGGCGAGGAGTCACAACGCTTCCAAAATTGTTCGGTAGTCAGGTCTTGTCGGTCAATGAATTCGTGCTCGCCAAAACGAACCGAAAGTGGGACGATCGCAATGTTGTATTGATCAACCAGGTATTGGGGGAGGTCGCAGGCGCTATCGGTGACAATTCGAATGGTCATGTAATCAGCGTACTGCAGGATGGTTTTCGACCGCTTTCGCGCGGTGCTGTTTGCGCCAATGTGCGACCCACCACGACATCAATAGCAAGATTGCAACACCAGTCGCCAATTGGCCAAGGCCAGCAAGTGCGCTCACTCGCGCAGAAAGGCGAATGCGTTTCCCCACTTGCGCTGAACCATCTGGCGTGTAGAGCACCACTTCAAGCGGGAACGTTCCGTTGGCACGCGCAATGACTGGAACAATGACATCAATTGCAGAGTTTGCGGCGACGGTCACGACCTGCGGCTTTTCGGGGAATGTGAGTTTTGCACTCGACAACGTGATGAGAACCGACAAGGGCATACTTGCGCTATTGCGTAGCTGTAGTCGAAGGTTGCTTGATTTTCCACTCAAGGTAAATGTCAGCGACTGAGGGACACTGACAGAGGCGCGGAATGCGCGAAGTTGGGCTCTGAAACCTTTGAGATATGAGTCAAACCGATCGCTATTGAGCGAGTCGCTTTGAACGAGCAGCAACGCATCTTCCCACCACATTCGTTGTGGCACATCGATGGACAACATTGATTTCGTAGAGGCGATTTCATCGACAACAGATTGCAGTTGTGGTCGGCGAGCACGGAGGTCAAATGGTGCACCGCTTGGCATCGTGAGTGGGGTTGATGCATCAGTTGCGCGCTGGAGTGAACCGAGAGGACGAAGTGTTATTTGCGGCGCATTCGACAATGCGACGAGCAACGTATTCAAAACTACGGGGTTCGGAAGCGAGCCATCAAGCGTGGAAATAATGAGGTGATGATCAAGTGGCTGGCGTTGACCGATTGCCAGTTCGCCCTGCTGAGCAACAATTTCTGCCGCTACAGCCATGCTTGTTTGTACGGGGTTTGTGATGCTGCCCGAAAGCGAGGCCGCATACTGTGGATCAGCTACCGCAATCGACACTTTTGTCCGTGAGTCCCCCGCGTAATTTGCGCGATATTGCTTTGTATACGAATCAAGTGCGCCAAGTGACTGAGCTGCTTGTGGCGAAAAAACAATATTGGTAAAGCCTGAGCGCGCAAGCAGCGATATTCCATCGGTATTAATTGGGCGGGTAGAGAACCATATTCGAGGATTAATGCTGGCGTCTCCATTGCGTGTATTTAAAATTTCTACGCCACGAGAAAGTTGGTTGTCAAACTCTGCACCCAGTTTTGCTTTCTCGGCGCTTGACGGATCAAAAGGAACAAATGTCGAAGCGAGCACTTGATGTTTAGCGAGCACATTCTGCATTTGTCCGAGCAATGCTGCGTCTAGTGGGTTCGATGAATTAGCAAGGCTATTCAGAGTTTCAGGCGTTATTCGTAGCGACATCACACCGCTGTCGCCACCCAACGATGAAACCACATTGTTCAATGTGGTGCGCGTCGTACTAGCAAGCGATATTTCTCCGGCAGGTGTTTGACTCAGTGCAGGGTTTACTTCTGCAACCAACGAAACCGAAAGTGTATTTTTGCTGGTTTGAACGGTGATGAAATTGACAAACGTAAGGAATCGCGCTGATTCGTGATCACTAATTCGAATCGAGAGCGAGATGGGGTAGACACCACTCTTTCGTAAGCGAAGCGAGGAACTATCTGCATTACTTCCAAGTAATGCGATGACGTCACCCGCAGCGTTTCGACCAAGGTTTGAAAAAGGTATGTCGTGAGTTTCAACCACGCTTGGGATCAGCCTTCCGCTTGCTGCGTCGCGAACAGCATCGCGTGATGCCACAGCATTGTGAACCTCTACGCGCATGACTGCAGTGGGGGCGTTTTGTAGTTCAGCCAGCGTGGCTTTGTTGGGTATGGACACCACAAAACGGAATTGTTTGCCAATAGTGACATTGAAGTTTTGGCCAATCAAGTGAGCTTCAATTATTGAAGGAAGTACGTGTGGTCCAGCAGACTCTGCGAGCGTTGGAACCGAGAACAACATTGTCGAGAGCACGAAGAGCAGGCTTGCCCACCACGAAATACGGCGGCCAGTAGTGCAAGACATCACCATGTGACGGTAGTCGGCAACCTCGTTGGTCATGGATCAACCTCTAACCTACGAAGTGTGATTCCTCCGCGATTTGAGCCTGTTCTGGCTGAACTTCGGCCGCTCGGCACGATGTTTCGCGAAGCCTCATTTCGACTGTATGTAGTTGGCGGCACTGTTCGCGACTTACTGCTCGACCGAGCAACCGAGCAACTGGACTTTGATCTCACCACAGACGCGACTCCGCCCGACATTAAGAAGTTGCTATCTGGGTGGGCCGATGCAGTGTGGACTGCTGGCGAACGCTTCGGAACCATTTCGTGTCAAAAAAATGGACGAACGTATGAGATCACCACGCATCGCGCAGAGGCATATTCTCCAGATTCTCGTAAGCCAGATGTGGAGTTTTCTACGGACATCTCCATGGACTTGTCGCGTCGTGATTTCACGATTAATGCAATGGCACTCGAACTCACTACGGATAATCCTGTTCTCGTCGATCCATTTGGTGGAGCAGCCGATCTTGTAGCGAGGGTGTTGCGCACACCGTTGTCACCTACAGAAAGTTTCAGCGACGATCCACTTCGAATGATGCGTGCAGCACGTTTTATTTCAACATTGAAACTGCAACCAGTTGATGAATTAGTAAGTGCGGTGAAAGAAATGCACGAGCGACTAAAAATCATTTCTGCTGAGCGCATTCGCAACGAACTTGATCGCTTGCTGGTTACAGAATTTCCTAGCTTGGGCCTGTGGTTTCTCGTTGACACTGGTCTAGCCGCACATTTTTTTCCTGAGTTGCCAGCAATGAAACTTGAGCAAGACCCGATTCATCGACACAAAGATGTGCTCACTCACACGTTTGCCGTTGTCGAAAATGTGCAGCCGAACGCCGCACCAGATTTTGATTTCCGCATCACACGACTTGCAGCCTTGTTTCACGACATTGGTAAACCTAAAACCCGTTCGTTTAAAGACGGCAAAGGTGTGACTTTCCATCATCACGAAGTAGTGGGTGCAAGAATGTCACGCGATCGACTGAAGGCACTGCGCTATTCATCCGAAGATGTCGCGGCGATTACCGAACTAGTTGCCCTGCACTTACGTTTCCACACATACCAAATGGGCTGGACCGACTCTGCGGTTCGTCGCTATGTGCGTGATGCGGGCAAGTACCTCACCGAACTCAATGTGTTGACGCGTTGTGACTGCACGACGCGCAACGAAAAGAAAGCACTCATGCTGGCCAAGCGCATGGATGATCTTGAAGCACGAATTGCCGAACTTGCCAAGGAAGAAGAGATCGCTGCACTGCGACCGGAAATGGATGGCGCCGCGGTGATGGAATACTTGGGAGTGAAACCTGGCCGACAAGTTGGTGCAGCCCTGGAGTTCTTAATGGAAATCAGACTTGAAGATGGCGTGCTCGGTGATGAGGAAATTCGGCGTCGACTCGATGAGTGGTGGAAGAGTCAATCGAAATGATTCGGACTATCGTTCGCTGACATGTTCATGCGTCGTCGCGTCGGTTGGTTGAGTGCGCTCAGCATCACTGGCGACGACGGAGAAACAATCGGCGGTGTCATTGATCATCGCCTCAGTCGTCGAGTAATAATCAACGAATTTCGCCGTGGCAGGTTACGACGCGATCAAGTGTGTGATGCACACCCAGACCTCATGCGCGCAGCACGAAACTTTGGTGACGAAACACAAGTGCGTTGTCCGATTTGCCAAGAGGACAATGTGGTGTTGGTGACGTATGTGTTTGGCCCACGACTTCCTCATCACGGCAGATGCATCACTCGCCCAGATGAATTAGAAGAGTTTCGACAACTTGCCCAACGCGAAGCACTGCATGCACAAAATTACGACTCGCTATATACGGCCTATGTCGTTGAAGCGTGCAGGGCTTGCAAGTGGCACCACCTGCTGCGCTCGCTGCCACTGATGGAGCCGTCAACTCTTCCCGAACACGAGCCCGTGCGCAGAAAACAGTCGCGACACTAGGTAGTACCAAGGTTTCACGGCACCCCGTGACACGGGTGTGGCACGATCCGTTTGTGCCGATACGATCCAGAGTCCTTATCCACCCTGCCCCCTCGGGGGCTCCAGCTTCGGCTGGATCCGAAGGGAGTTAACACGTTTATGCGTGCATATGAATTAATGGTCATTATGAGTGGTGCGTCCGAAGAGTCGGCTGCTCATGCCTGGATTAACACGATCTCGAAAGCAGTTTCTACTGCCGGCGGGTCTGTTCACGGCACACCTGATTGGTGGGGCAAGCGTCGTCTTGCTTATCCAATCAATAAGCAATCAGAGGGGTACTACGCGGTGTTCAACCTCCTAGCCCCAGGTGGCGCACTCGACGAAGTTGAGCGCACACTGAAGCTCGCGGACGATGTACTCCGCCACAAACTTCTCCGTTTGCCAGATCAGGAAGCAGCTAGCCGCGGCATGATCGCTGCTAAAGCCTGATCTCCATTTACTCATTCATTAACTAGGAGCCCTTTATGGCAGATAACACCATCACACTCGTGGGAAATCTCACCCGCGACCCAGAACTTCGTTTCACAACTTCAGGTCGTGGCGTCGCATCATTCGGCATAGCCGTTGGTCGTCGCTATCAGGTCAACGGCGAGTGGCAGGAACAAACGTCATATTTCAATGTCACCGCATGGGGCCAACTCGGAGAAAACGCGGCAGCGTCACTCACCAAGGGCGCTCGTGTTGTGGTTACCGGCCGACTTGAGCAACGCGAGTACACCACTCGTGAAGGCGACAAGCGCACGGCAATTGATGTCATCGCTGACGAACTCGGACCAAGCCTTCGTTGGGCTACTGCGCAAGTTGAGCGCACTCCACGAACCGATGGTCAGGGTGCAGCCAAGGGTGGCGCAAGCCCTGTTGGCGAATCGAATCCGTTTGACAGCGGCGAAGAACCATTCTGAAACACCCACAACTCGAACATCACTCATCGCATAAAGGAAACACACCATGACCAGTAAAAAGAATAAAGAGCGCGCAGCCAAAGCGGCGATGCGCAAATACAAGAAGCGCCCAAATGTGTTGCACGCCGAAAAGGTTGGCTTCATCGATTACAAGGACGTCAACTTGTTGCAACGCTTCATGTCGGATCGTTCAAAGTTGCGCGCCCGCCGCATGAACGGAAACACCGTGCAGCAGCAACGCGACGTTGCTCTTGCAGTGAAGAACGCTCGTGAGATGGCCTTGTTGCCGTACACCAAGCGCGTTGCTTCCGCACGAGCACCACGACGTGGCGAAGAAGACGGTTCATACAACGATCGTCCGCGCCGCTCACGTGACAAGGACTCATCGGAATCATTGGCAGACACCTACAAAGACGTTATTGAAGCAGCCGTAGTGGCACCGCTTGGTGACGAAATTGCAGTCGACGCCGCAACCACAGAGGAGGCATAAATCATGAAACTTTTGCTTCGTAAAGACGTCAACGGCCTCGGCCGCCGTGGTGACATTGTGACCGTGTCCTCAGGACACGCGCGCAACCTGTTGCTTCCTGGCGGACTGGCAATTCTTGCCACCGAAGGTGCCGTAATTCAGGCAAACTCCATGCGTCGCGCTCGCGACTTGCGTGAAGCAGCAGACCGTGATTCGGCATTTGCTGTTTCGGCAGAGCTCGCTAAGCACACCATCACGGTGAAGGCTAAGGCCGGTGCTGAAGGACGTTTGTTTGGATCAGTTACTGCAAACGACATTGTTACTGCAGTGAAAGGTCAGACTTCCGTAGTTCTCGACCGCAAACACATCAACATCGAAACGCCAATTCGTACAACAGGTGCTCATCAGGTGAGCGTTGCATTGTTCGATGGCATCACCGGTGTGGTGAATTTGTCGGTTGTTGCACAATAGGGAAGTGTCGCTAGCCCACAACAAGGCCCATCGGGCAAGGTAGTTGCATGTCCAACACAAGCGAGAATAGAACCGATTCACGGTCTGGCTCTCGCGGTGCACAACGTGTTCCGCCGCACAACCTGGACGCAGAAGCGTCCTTGCTTGGCGCAATGTTGCTCTCCCGTGAAGCAGTGGGCATTGCTGTTGAACGTGGAGTACATCCCGACGAGTTTTATAAGCCGGCGCACCGCCATATTTTCGACGCTATTCGTTCATTAAATACGTCAGGCGAACCAGTTGACCCGATCACGGTTGCCGACGAACTTCGTCGCCACCAATTGCTCGAAGGTATTGGTGGGCTCGAAGAACTCTTGGCATTGCAAAACGCAACGCCTGCAGTTTCTAGTGCTGAGCGCTACGCAAAGATCGTTCGTGACACTGCACGTTTACGACGACTCATTGGAGCTGCGGGCGACATTGCCGAAATTGGTTACGGCGAACCAGACGATGTTGAGCGGGCACTCGATGAAGCAGAAAGCCGCATCTTCGATATTTCTGAAAGCAATGTTGGTGATAGCTCCGAGCGACTTGATGTTTTAATTAAAAAAGCTTTTGATCAGCTCGAAGATCGAGCAAACAATAATGACGTGATGACCGGAGTTCCTACCGGTTATGTCGACCTCGACAAAGTTCTGCTCGGTTTACAACCTGGCACACTCAACATCGTGGGTGCACGACCTGCAATGGGTAAGAGTGCCTTTGCATTGGGTATTGCAGTCCATGCTGCCCAACACTTAAACCAGCCCGTGCTCTTCTTCTCATTGGAAATGGGTAAAGCCGAACTGTCGCAACGTATTTTGGCAAGCGAAGCGCGCGTAGACGGAACGGTGTTTCGTACTGGCCGACCAACACCAAAAGATTGGACGAAGATCGGTCACGCAGTTGGTCGACTCGACATTCCCCTCATCATCGATGACAGCGCAGGCACAACGGTTGGGCAAATTCGCGCCAAGGCACGACGTGTGTATAGCCGCGAAGGCGGACTCGCACTCATTGTTATCGACTACTTGCAACTGATGGGTGGCGACGGTCGTCCAGAAAACCGCCAGTTAGAAGTGAGCGAAATCAGTCGAAAACTGAAATTGCTCGCCCGCGAATTTAATGTTCCGGTACTTGCATTAAGTCAGTTGAGTCGAAGTTTGGAAAGCCGACAAGATAAGCGCCCAACGCTTTCCGACTTGCGCGAATCCGGAGCACTTGAGCAAGACGCCGACGTCGTGATGTTTTTGTATCGCGGTGAAATTTATGAGCAAGATCCAAACCTCAAGGGCTTTGCAGAAATCAGCGTTGCCAAGCACCGTGCCGGTCCACTTGGCCTTGCCAAACTTGCATGGTTGGCAACGTACACGCGCTTTGAAAACATGGCGATGGATAACTCCATCGAAGACGTGCTCGGCGACTAGTCGTGTTTCTTGGTAAAGACCTCCTTGCGTGGTTGGTATTGGCGTTCGGTGCCGCAATGTGTGTTGGCAATGTTCTTGCCATTGTGAAGCCGCCCCAAAAAATGGCCGAAGGGTCACTTCCCCAGGCGCCGCGTAGTCGTTCACTCGCAATGGCAGCAGTCGGCCTGGTTGCCGCACTTTGGGCATTGCTCAGCCTCGTCTCGTAAAGCCCATATTTCTCGGGGTTTTCCTACTGGGGTCTTCGTTCACTAGGGTGCTTCGTTGTGATCCTGTCTGACAAAAGCATTCGTGAAGCTCTCGGCGAGGGTCGCATCATCATTGACCCACTCGATGAGTCGTGCATTCAGCCATCATCAATTGATGTCAAGGTGTCGAACTTGTTCCGCGTGTTTCGCAATCACACCTCAGCGGTAATTGATGTCAAAAAAGATCTCACCGATTTAACAGAGCTTGTTGAAGTTCCCGAAGATGGTGTGTTTATGTTGCACCCAGGCGAGTTTGTGTTGGGTTCCACTCTGGAGCGAGTGGCAATCGCTGACGATCTTGTGGCGCGAGTTGAAGGCAAGAGCTCGCTGGGGCGACTCGGACTTCTTATCCACTCAACAGCCGGCTTTATTGATGCTGGTTTTGATGGTCACATCACACTTGAGTTATCAAATGTGGCGAACCTGCCCATCACGTTGTATCCAAATATGAAAATCGGTCAAGTGAGTTTTATGACCATGACGACGCCAGCCGACAATCCATACGGAAAAGGTGCGCGTGGATCCAAGTATCAAGGTCAGCGCGGGCCAACCCCGAGTCGTTATTTCGAAAACTTTTTAAAGTAAACGAATTATTCGCCGGCAACTGGCGTACTGAGTGGTGCTGAACCGGCTGCACGAAGTCGTTCGCCGTTTTCAATTGCATCAAGCAAGTGAATAGAAATGTCGGCAACTTTCACTTCGTGTTCTTCCTTGCCAGCACCCTTCACACCGTCGTCCAACATGATGTAACAGAACGGACATGCAGTCGCCACGCGAGATGCACCTGTTGAAATTGCTTCAGCAGCGCGCTCGTCGTTCACTTTTGTTCCGATGGTTTCTTCCATCCACATACGTGCTCCACCTGCGCCACAGCACATGCCCTTCGTGCCGTTACGTGGCATTTCAACAATGTCAACACCCTTAATGGATCCGACAACGTTGCGCGGCGCCATGTACACGTCATTGTGGCGACCGAGGTAGCACGAGTCGTGATACGTGATGCGCTCTTCAAGCGTTGCGTCGCTCACATCGAGCTTGCCCGAATCAATCAGGTGCTCAAGTAGTTGCGAGTGGTGAATCACTTCGTAGGTTCCACCAAACTGCGGGTATTCGTTGGCGAGCGTGTTGAAGCAGTGTGGGCACTGCGTAATAATTTTGCGCACACCCATTCCGTTCAACATTTCAATGTTTGGCATAGCCAACATTTGGAAGAGGTATTCGTTACCGCTGCGGCGAGCACTATCACCAGTGCACATTTCACTTGGTCCAAGAATTGCAACATCAATGCCTGCACGCTTCAGCAACTTGGCCATTGATTGCGTGACCTTCTTGTTTTTGTCGTCAAAGCTTCCTGCACATCCAACCCAGTACAAGTACTCGTGGTTGAAAGGAGCACCCGGGTCGAGAATGGTGACGTCAAGATCTTTTGCCCATTCGCCACGATCGCTCTGGCTCATCCCCCATGGGTTGCCTTGGTTTTCCATGGCGCGGTAGGCGTTGCCGAGTTCTGCAGGGAAATCGCTTTCCATGAGTGAGAGGTAACGTCGCATGTCCAAAATCTTGTCCAGAATTTCAATGTTCACCGGGCAGATTTCATCGCATGCTTTGCACGATGTGCATGCCCAAATTTCCTCACTCGTTATACGTTCGAACAACGAGTTTGCAGAAATGGTGATTTCACTGTCAATACTGAGCGGTGGCGTCACTTTTCCGCCGCGCGCATGGGCTGCAGTGGCGGCCATCACTTCGCCACTCTTCAACACAATTTCGCGTGGGTCGAGTGGTTTACCCGTTGCATGCGCTGGGCACACACTGGTGCAACGACCGCACATGGTGCAAGCGTCGAGGTCGAGCAGTTGTTTCCAAGTGAAGTCTTCAACAACATGTGCACCAAACGTTTCAAGTGACGTTTCGGTGAGGTTTGGCATTGCTTTCATGGCACCCTTTGGACGCTCACGGTCTTTCAAGTACATGTTCAACGGCGAAGTGAACATGTGGCGCAACATGGTGATTGGCAGGATGATTAAGAATCCAATGAATGCAAGTACGTGAGATGTCCACAACACTTGGTGCAACGTGTTGAGTGTTGATTCCGACGAACCATTCACCAATTGAGCGAGTGGGTAACCGAGCACGCTCCACTTTTCGTGGTCCATGTTGATTCCCGCAGCCTGAGCTTCGGCGATGCGGAACATTTCAGATCCAAAACCAGTTACTCCAATTGCAAGAAGTACACCAAGACCAATTGCGTGCTCGGGCTTCGTTTTAATGCGGATGCGGTATGGGCGTTGTACATAGCGACGGATGATCGCCCAGATCACGCCACTGGTGAACACGATTCCGGCAATGTCGCCAACTGCGGCATACGCGCGGTACACATCACCGTGCAAAAACTTCAATGCTGGGGGCATTTGGTGATCGGCTTCAAGAACCGTTGTAACACCGAGCAACACCAAGAAACCGAAATAGATCATGGAGTGCATGAGGCCGGCAGCACTATCGCGAAGCAGGGTACGCATGTACACGCCAGCTCGATAGTCGGCAAGGCGCTGCTTGACATTCTTCTTTGTCGTTTTGCGTCGGTCAGGCGCACCGCGTTCCCAGTTGCGAATGCGATCGGCGAACTGCAACGAACCCCACACCAAGAGCGCTGGAATGATTGTGTAAAACGCAATTTGTAAATAGCCAGGAATACCGTCAAACACCTCGCGCTGAATGAGCGAATCATTGTGCCAATGCACGATGTGCGGGATGATTCCCGAAATCATGGTGAACGCGGCGATTCCGATACCGAGTGCGATGGACAATTGGTAAGGCTTGAGACCTTTTCGCTGTGTAGCTGCGGTCTCTGAAGTGGTGTTAGTCGTATTCATGCGGAACTTACGCTACTCCGCAGCAGGGAGCAGGCAAAGACTGGTCAGGGTTTTCCGGATGCTTGTTTTGCAACCGCTTCAGCCGCAGCAGCAATGGCTTCGGGGTCTCCCATGTACTCCACGGATTTCACCGCGAGAGTGTCAGAGAGCTGATACAGGCGGGGGACACCGGTTGGAATGTTGAACTCCACAATGTCGTCGCGCGAAATGTTTTCGAGGTGCATGACAAGTGCACGAAGTGAGTTTCCGTGGGCGGTGACCAGAACATTTTTCCCGTCATGCAATTGAGGCGTGATGACCTCGTTCCAATACGGCAATACACGTACTAATACGTCAGCGAGGCACTCCGTTGCGGGGAGGAGTGATGCATCAAGCCCAGCGGCAATTAACTGTTGGTAGCGAGGGTCATTCGCCGGATGTTCTGGACTCGATGCGTCAACTGGCGGAGGTGGAACATCGAAACTGCGACGCCAGATCATGGTTTGTTCGGCGCCGTGGCGAAGAGTGGTTTCTTTTTTATCCAAGCCCTGCAGTGCACCGTAGTGACGTTCGTTTAAGCGCCATGTTCGTTCAACAGGAATATCTTCTCCCATCGCGGCAAGCGCCAGTCGATTGGTTTCCATCGCTCGGCGCAACAGGCTGGTGTGGGCAACGTCGAACATCAACCCGGCTTCCTTCATGGTGACCCCTGCGGCACTTGCCTCACGCACTCCCTGTTCGGTCAGCTCCACATCGTGCCAACCCGTAAACAGATTGAGCTCATTCCATGTGCTTTGGCCATGACGGAGGAGGACGAGGGTGCCGGTCATGGTGTAGATGGTAGGCGCGCCGCAGTTTTTGAGGGTATTTTGACCCGGCCTGATGGTGTGACAAATGTTGAGTGACTTTGACTCAAGTTTTATGGTGATCAGG
>JBAXBR010000008.1:0-35080 GCA_037141855.1 Actinomycetota bacterium
GCAACACAGCAGATTCTGGTTCTGTTATTCAGGGTTCGATTCCTTGCTCCCCAACAAATTGTCTACTCGTCGTGCGGCGGAATGAGCACGAATTTGCCGACGTGTGTCTTTTCTAAAAATTCCTTTTGTGCGTGAGCAATATCTTTGAGTGGAAAAGTTTTTGCAACTAACGGTTTGATGAGATTCGACTCAATATAGGAAATGAGTTGCGGGAACACCGGCTCATCCCACGCAGTGCAGCCAATGAGCGTGAGGTCCTTGAGGTACATGGTTCGGAGGTCAAGATTGACAAGTGGACCGCCAATAGCACCCGCTGATGCGTACCTTCCACCACGTTTCAGCACCTTCAGTTCGTCCTCAAAATGTGGGCCGCCGACAACATCGATGACGACGTCGAGGCATTCGTCGCCAAGTTCATTTACGAGGTCTGAATCTCTGTCGATCACAAAATCGGCACCAACGCGGAGTACTTCGTCCATTTTGGATTTTCCAACGATGGCAGTAACGGTTGCTCCGCGTAGTTTTGCCAGTTGAACTACTGCCGAGCCGACTCCGCCGGATGCACCGGCGACTAATACATGTTCACCGGAAACTACATGTGCACGTTGCACCAAATTTTCTGCTGACCCATAGCTGCAGGGAATTGAGCCAAGTTCGGCATCAGACCAGGATGTTTCAATAGGGAATACTTCAGTGGCAGGAACTTTGACGTATTGCGCAAACGCGCCGTCAAAGTCTGACCCCATCCAAATGTTGAGCGTCGAATCAAAACCGTTGGGGCGCATGCATGCACGTACGAGTACTCGTTTGCCAAGTAATTGAGCATGAACAGAGTCGGCGGTTTGGGTGACGACACCACAGCAATCAGTTCCTTGAACAAACGGAAACGGGGTGGGGACGTGCCAACCACCGCCTGAATACCAACCAAGACGAGTATTAATTTCGTTGTTGTTTACACCTGCAGCGAGAACCCTGATGAGCACTTCGCCAGCGCCAAGTTCGGGCATGGCAACATCGCAATACTGCAGTTTGTCAAAGCCGCCATTTCCCGTTGTTACAACAGCCTTCACGGGACTAACACTAGAGACAATTGAGAAAGACAATCGGTAGCCTTGAATTGCTACTTGGCCCCATCGTCTAGTGGCCTAGGACACTACCCTCTCAAGGTAGCGGCACGGGTTCGAATCCCGTTGGGGCTGCAAATCACTTATGAAACGTTTTGTCATCATCGTCGTTGCATCACTTGCTCTTGTTGCATGCGCATCTTCTGAGAAATCGACATCTGTAGTGACTTGTCCTGCAGCAGATGTTGCAGATAAAACTGCAATTACTGCAGAGCGTGCACAGCTACTTGTTGGGTTCGCAGAAAAAGATGCAGAAAATTGTGCTGCTGACCTTGGCTGGGCATATCGCGTAGGTTCGCGAGATGGCGAAAGTTTTGCTGTAACCGCAGATTTTTCTCAGCAGCGTGTGACGGTAGTTGTCACTTTGGGTGTTGTCACCGCTATTTCAGTTGGCTAGCAACCGGCCGACGGTGAGCCCACGGCATTGCCGCTTCTAATTGCGACGCGAGTCGAATGAGTAAGTCTTCGCGACCGTAAGCCGCAACCAATTGCATACCTACAGGAATGCCTTCTGCGGTCCAATGCAATGGCAAGCTGATGGCTGGTTGTCCGCTGGTGTTGAACGCTGGAGTAAACGGCACGAAATCTGCAGCAACTTTCATCGGTTTCATCGGATCACTCGGATCGTTGTCAAACGAACCGATAGGCAACGGAACTCTTCCGGCTGTTGGGGTTAACAGGATGTCCCAACCGTCTGCCCACCATTGCTGAACAGCACGGCGATAGTGCGAAGTGGAGAGGATTGCATTTGCGTAATCAGTTGCCGACGCATGCTTTGAATATTCCGCCATTGTCCAGTTGACTAATTCAAAGTCATCTTTCGTCACCTCGCGTCCGAGCAAAGCGGCGACACCTTCGCGCGCGACCGACATATTGGTGCTCCATAGCGATGTGAATTTGGGAGCGAACGATTGATCTTCAAGGGCTTTTGGCCACGCCGCTTCAACATGATGACCAAGTTGTTCGAGCACCTTTGCCACGGCGCGCACACCTTCGGCGCACTCTGGGTCAATATCACCGGGAACTGGTCGATGATCGAGAAATCCAATTTTCAATTTCCCTGCCGGTGCTCCGACTTCTTGAACATACGGTCGCAACGGTGGTGGTGCAATGACGCGATCACCAACTGCGGGACCTTGTGTGATGTCGAGAAGCATTGCCGTATCGCGCACCGTTCGACTTACTGCAAGTTCGACACCAAGGTTTGTCTCATCACGAAATGGTGCAGCAGTAATTCGGCCTTGACTTACTTTGAGTCCAACGAGACCGCAGCACGCAGCAGGAATACGAACCGAACCGCCGCCATCAGTTGCGTGAGCGGCTGGCACAATTCCGGCAGCAACTGCTGCTGCGCTTCCGCCACTTGATCCACCAGCCATGCGGCTTGTGTCCCATGGATTACGAGTTGGTCCCCAGGCTTCAGGTTCTGTAGTTGGCACGCTGCCAAACTCCGGAGAATTTCCACGCCCGAAAATAACGAGACCAGCATTCATGAAACGCTGAACAATTTCTGCTGTGTATTCAGAGTTCAAAGAGGCAGCACGCATTGCTTTGTTGCCATTTGAAAGCGGCATGCCTTTCATGGCTGCGTGAAGATCTTTCAAAATGAACGGCACACCACGTAGGGGCATTGTTGAATGGGTGGGAAGATTTCGTGCGATGTCGCGCGCCTTGTCGAACCAGGTGTAGGTGAGCGCATTGATCGCTGGATTGAGTTGCTCGGCTCGCTCAATTGCCGCATCGAGGAGTTCAACTGGTGAAACTTTTCCAGAGCGAACTAGCTCTGCTTGGTCAATTGCATCTACCCATTGGGTGTCCTTAGCCAGCGATGACATGACGGTTCCTTCCGGTTGATTAGGGTTTACGGTCTGTGAGCAGTTCCGATCCCACCCCGCAACTTACAGCGCGGGATGTACTCAAATCCTCATCGGTTCGCCGCATGCTCACCTCGAGCTTTGCTTTCTATGTTGGGGTGATGTTGCAGGCGGCAACGCTTGGCAAACATATTTTTGACATCACCGGGCGATCACTCGACATTGGTTGGTTGGGGCTTGCAGAGTTTGGCCCGATTGCACTATTGGTGTTTGTGAGTGGCAGTGTGGCCGATCGGTATAACCGCAAATATGTTGCGGCAATTTCGTTGACCGGCGAGCTGTTGTGTGCGCTCACATTGGTGGGGTATTCGCTCGCAATTCGTGGTGATGCCCATCCGGCAGTGTGGCCATTCTTCGCCGTCGGCGTTGTGTTTGGTTCGTGTCGCGCATTTTTATCGCCAGCGACACGATCGATATATCCGATGATTGCACCAGATGGCGGACTGCCACCAGTCATTGCGATGAGTTCTGCCGTCTGGACGTCAGCAATGATCCTTGGTCCTGCCGCTTCAGGGTTTCTCTATAGCGCCGATCCGTGGATTGCGTATGCAACTACATCGGTTTTGATTGTCATTGGCATCGTTGGAATCTTGCGAGTGAAATATTTGCGTGAACCTGCACCGCGTGACCCCAATGAGAAAGTTTCATTGCACTCAGCAATGGAAGGGCTACGTTTTATTCGCCGCACACCAATTTTGTTGGCCGCAATTTCACTTGACTTGTTTGCTGTGTTGTTTGGTGGTGCAGTTGCATTGTTGCCTGTTATCGCTGAAGAGCAATTGCATGTTGGCGATGTGAAGTACGGATGGCTGCGTGCCGCTGGTGGAATAGGCGCAGCGACCATGGCTGCATTTCTTGCAATTCGACCACTTCGTCGCAATGTTGGGCGCTCACTGCTGATTGCTGTCGGAGTGTTTGGATTGGGAACCATCGTGTTAGGCGACACGCATTCGTACACCATTGCATTTATCGCCATGGTTGTGTTGAGCGCAGCAGACATGGTGAGCGTGTTTATTCGTGGATCGATTGTTCCGCTTGTCACACCTGATGAAAAGCGTGGTCGAGTTTCCGCTGTTGAAAATGTGTTCATTGGGGCAACAAATGAATTGGGCGCTTTTGAATCTGGTATCGCGGCACAAGCATTTGGAACTCCTGCGGCGGTTATCGGAGGTGGCATTGCCACTGTGGCAATTGTTGGAGTGTGGTGGTTGGGATTCCCCTCATTGCGCAATATTGATCAGTTCAGTGACTTAGATACGAGCGAAAACCCCGCATAAAAAAACGTTCGGCAACTACTGTGTAGGTATGTCGAAACCCCTGAAGACAAGCGGCATTGTGCACGATTTCAAGAAATTCATTAATCGTGGAAGTGTTGTTGACGTTGCGATTGCGTTTGTAATGGGCGCGACCTTCAAAACGGTTATTGATGCGGTTGCAGGCGACGGCAAGAATAATCAAGGCATTCTTGGCGGATTAGTTGGTGCGGTGTTTGGTGGAAATCGCCCAAACTTCAACGACAAAGGCCTCACGCTGAACGGAAGTTTTATTCCCGTAGGTGGACTGCTGACAGCAGTCTTGAATTTTCTTATGGTGAGCACGGTGATGTTCTTCGTGATTAAGGCATATGGCCGATTCCATGATGCAAAATCAGAAGAAACCACGAACGAACTGTTGGCGTCGATTCGTGACGAACTTCGTGAGCAGCGCAAGGACTAAATGCGTCGCAACGGCTTTTTTGCTGGCGTCATTGCGACGTTGTTAGTAGGCATCATTTCATTTGGTGCGTATCGATTTATGGTTAACCGCAACGAATATTTGAGTGGCGTTGGTCGCATTCCTGGTGGCGATTTCAACTCGCTAATTACCTTGCCCGATGGCGTGAACCTGACGTTTCCAGAATTAATTGGCAAGATGATTGGGCCACAAATAAAAGGCAATCGGGTGCTCATGATTGGCGACTCAATTTTGGCCTCAACATCGAGCCGCTATGGCAATGAAATGTGCAACACGCTCACCAAACTTGGTTGGCAAGTTGCCATCGAAGCCCAAGCAGGCGAGTTCATCGGGTTTGGTTCCAAAGTTTTAGGTCGACGTTGGGAAGAAGGTTGGGATACCGCAGTGGTATTTCTTGGCACAAATAACGACGACAACATGACGGGTTACGAAGAAAAACTGCGCGAAATGTTTGATGTGTTGTCGGAACATCCATTCGTTGTGCTGACTACTGCTGAGTTTCGACCGAAGCAATTGCAGATTAATGAAATCATCAAGCGTGTTGCCGCCGAGTATGGAAACGTTACGGTGTTGGATTGGGCCGCAGTGGCAAGAAACAATGGTCTAATTGGGAATGATGGAATTCACTTAACAGCAGATGGGCGAGCTGTATTTGCAACGGCTATTGCGCGCTCGCTTGAATTTGCACACGACCGGGGTAACGGTCAATGTTTGCCTTCGGTTTTCCAAGATGACTCAAAAGTATTAGCAGCGATGCCAACCACAATTCCGGCTGAAACCGTGACAATAGATGCGCCGGGTGGCGCAGTGGCAACTACTGTTGCGCCATGACAAATCGCATGAATATAGGAATTTTTGGTTCAAATAATGACAGCACAGTAGATGGAGTGCTTGCAGAAGTAAAAGCTGCAGAAAAAGACGGCTTCGCCTCCTATTGGCAGTCACAAATTTTTGGTCTTGATGCACTCAGCACGCTTTCAGTTGTGGGCCACGAAGTTCCACGCATCGAACTTGGTACCAGCGTCATTCCTACCTACCCGCGTCATCCGATGATGTTGGCGCAGCAAGCGTTAACTGCAAATCAGGCAAGTGGTGGTCGCTTGTGCTTGGGTATCGGTTTGAGTCACCAAGTGGTCATAGAAGGAATGCTGAATCTTTCGTTCGATAAGCCTTTGCGCCACATGAAGGAGTACCTATCAATTCTGATGCCGTTGATTCACGATCAAAAGGTGTCGTTTGCCGGAGAAACATTGACTACACATGCAGAGCTGACCATCGGCAAACCACAAAGTTGCGAAGTGGTTGTTGCCGCACTTGGGCCACAAATGCTGAGGCTTGCTGCAGCCATGACGCAAGGAACGCTGACATGGTGCACAGGACCAGAAACATTGCGCACGCTCACTGTTCCAACAATTAATGAAGCCGCTGACAAACTAGGAAAGCCAAAGCCTCGCGTGATTGCAGCGCTTCCCGTATGCGTAACGAAAGACGTTGAAGGCGCTCGCGCTCGCGCAGCGCTGACGTTTGCGGTGTATGGACAATTGCCAAGTTACCGAGCAATGCTCGATCACGAAGGTGCAGCAGGTCCAGCAGATGTTGCCATTATTGGTTCAGCAAGCGAAGTGTTCGACAAGGTTGCAGCTATGCAAGAAATTGGAGTAACCGATTTCGGTGGTGTGGAGTTTGGCGCAAATCCTGACGAGCAGCACGACACGCGCGAAATGTTGAAGTCGCTGCTCAAGCGATAACGATTAACTAGCGAATAGTTAATTTCACGCCAGTGTTGGCGTTAATTGCATCAAAGAAGTCGTTGCCTTTGTCGTCAACCACGATGAATGCAGGGAAGTCTCGTACTTCAATTTTCCACACTGCTTCCATTCCAAGCTCTGCATATTCGAGTACTTCCACTTTGGTGATGCAGTCTTGGGCAAGTCGGGCAGCCGGGCCACCAATTGAGCCGAGGTAAAACCCGCCGTAGGTATTGCACGCATCCGTGACCTGCTTTGACCGATTGCCCTTGGCCAACATGACAAAACTTCCACCCGCTGCTTGGAAGTCTGCAACGTAGCTATCCATGCGACCGGCAGTAGTCGGACCAAATGAACCCGAGGCAAATCCTGCTGGCGTTTTGGCAGGACCTGCGTAATACACACAGTGGTCTTTCATGTATTGCGGAAGTCCGTCGCCTGCATCGAGTCGTTCTTTAATTTTGGCGTGGGCAATATCGCGAGCCACCACCATTGGACCAGTGAGCATGACTCGCGTTTTTACTGGGTACTTCGAAAGTGTGTCGCGAATTTCTGACATTGACATATTGAGATCAATTGCTACAACTTCAGTGGCTAGATGTTCCTCGGTAATTTCTGGAAGGAAACGAGCAGGGTCGGTTTCAAGTTGTTCGAGGAAGATGCCTTTACTGTTGATCTTGCCAAGGGCTTGACGATCGGCGCTGCAGCTGACCGCCATAGCGACAGGGCAGCTCGCGCCGTGACGTGGTAGGCGAATAACGCGCACATCGTGGCAGAAGTACTTGCCACCAAATTGCGCACCAATGCCAGTCTGCTGCGACAACGTGAGCATTTTTTGCTCGAGATCAAGGTCGCGAAATGCGTGTCCAAGTTTGCTACCCGATGTTGGCAATGAATCGAGGTAGTGGGTGCTTGCGAGTTTGGCAGTTTCGAGTGCATTTTCAGCTGAAGTTCCACCAATAACAATTGCCAAGTGATAAGGAGGGCATGCTGCAGTGCCAAGTGTTTTCATTTTTTCAAATGCCCAAGGCAGCAACGATTTTTCATTGAGCAGTGCTTTGGTTTCTTGAAACAAGTAACTCTTGTTCGCCGAACCGCCGCCTTTTGCTATGAATAGAAACTTGTATTCATCACCGTCAACAGAAGAGATTTTGATTTCGGCAGGCAGGTTGGTGTCGGTGTTTACTTCTTCGTACATCGACAGCGGTGCAAGTTGGCTGTAGCGAAGGTTGCTCGTGAGATACGTGTTGTACACGCCGCGCGAAATTGATTTCTCGTCACTGCCACCGGTAAATACGAATTGGCCCTTTTTGGCTTTCACAATTGCTGTGCCCGTGTCTTGGCACATTGGCAAAACACCACCAGCGGCGATGCTTGCGTTTTTCAGCAAATCGAGCGCTACAAATCGATCGTTATCACTGGCCTCAGGGTCAACCATGATGTTGGCCAACTGCTGTAAGTGACTTCCGCGTAGCAGGTGTGCAATATCGCGCATGGCGTGCTCGGTGAGCTTGATGATTGCAGCAGGGTCAACTTTAAGAAACGTTCCTTCGCTTGTTTCAAACGTTGAAACACCTTCGTTGCCTAAGAAGCGGTATTCCGTATTATCTGCACCAAGAGGGAGCAACTCCGAAAATTCAAAAGGAGCTGGCGTTGGCTTAGCCATTACACGAGTGCCGGTGTGCCCTTGAAGGTACCTGGGTCGCCAGCTGATGGAATGAGCGGGCGCGACCACTTCACTGTGTCGGCTATGTAGTTAGACACTTCGCGCCAAGCCTTTGGACTCCATCCTTGAGCGCACTGTGGCACCGTTCCATCTGACTGAATAAATACGAATGCAGGAATTTCGGTGAGACCGAGTTGCTTGACCAACACGCGGTCTGGGTCGGTGAAGGTGAGAAATTCATCAGCTAGTGGACCAAGGAATTTCTTGGCATCAGCTTCCGATGATGTGACGACAAAATTGACTCGAGTTCCTGCGCCGGCAAATTGGTGCAGGATTCGGCCTGCGGTTTTGAGGATCCATGCACTTTCGTTTGTGTAGGGATCGATGACGATGGAAGTGAGGTGGAATGTCGTCAGCCATTCGCGCAAAGGGCGAGCCTCGCCATTCAGGGGTTTGAGTGAGGTGTCGAGAGAAGGTGCGTTTGCCACAGGATGAGACGGTAGCAAGTTGGAGCACTAGCGTCTCAACAATGCACCCGATTGAGCATTTGCGCTATGTGGCGCGTGCCACTGGAGCCGACCCGGTGGCACTGGTAAGTGAGACTGCACAAGCGCTGTTTGGGCTGCATATGGAGCCGGCAGGCTTGGTTCTGGCCGCACGGAGGATTGTGGAGCGACATCCAACGTGTGCGCCATTGTGGTGGCTGTGTGCACAGGCGTTAACGGCGCTTGACCCGTTTGAACGACTGTATGAACTTGAGTCGGAAATTGACAAGGATGCAACGACGGACCATTTGCTTTCCGAAATTGCCCACGTACAAGTGGTGTGCATTGTTGGGTGGAGTCCGACCGCGCTTGAGGCACTCGTGCAGCGTGGGGATTGCAAAGCTTTAGTGATTGATTCTTTTGGTTCAGCAGACAGCGCAGTGAACGCACTTGAACGTGTTGAAGTTGAAGCAGAAAGTGTGTCGATCGAACACGCGGCACGAGCAATTGAGTTGAGCGATGTAGTCGTGCTTGATGCTCTTGGCTGCGGCCCGGACGAATTTTTAATGACGGCAGGATCTCACGGGGTTGCCGCACTTGCATACGTTGCACAAAAGCCCGCTCTCGTTACCGCCCGACGCGGAACACGGTTGCCAGCAGAATTATGGGAGTCCATGAAGTCGCGCAACTTCGATGCGCAACGACCTTGGCGCACGGAAGTGGATGTTGTTCCGCGAGATCTGTTTCAAGCAGTTATTGGACCAACTGGAAAAGTAGATGCCTCATTGACGGTGGTGGCCGAATGTGCTCCTACGACTGAGATGCTCGTGCGCAGTGCGATGTAACCTGTAACCCATGTCAGCACGCTCACGTAACCTTCCTCGCCGTTCATGCCTGTCAATTCCAGGCTCGTCAGAAAAAATGCTGGGTAAAGGCCCAGGAATTCCTGCCGACATGGTGTTTCTTGATCTTGAAGATGCCGTAGCTCCGAAAGAAAAAGAAGCGTCGCGAGCAAAGATTGCAGCCGCAATTCGTGGTAACGACTGGGGCGACAAGGTGTTGTGCGTTCGCGTGAACGACTGGAGCACCAAGTGGACTGCATACGACATCATCGAAGTCGTTGGCAACGCGGGTGAGCGTCTTGACGAAATTATGTTGCCAAAGGTTGAATCGGCTGCCCAGATCGTGGCGACCGACATGTTGCTACGTCAGGTTGAAATTTCAGCAGGTTTGCCTATCGGCCACATCGGCATTGAAGCGCAAATTGAAACCGCGCGTGGACTGATCAACGTCGAAGAAATCTGTGCAGCAAGCCCACGACTTGAAACCATCATCTTTGGACCAGCCGACTTCGCAGCAAGTATGGAAATGCCCGTGCTTACTGGTGGCGTAAAGATCGACGAGTACCCAGGTGACCACTTCCATTACGTGTACAACAAAATTTTGATGGCTGGTCGAGCAAATGGATTGCAAGTAATTGACGGACCGTTCTTGCATGTGCGCGATAGCGAAGCGCTTCGCGAATACAGCATGCGTTCGCGCATCCTTGGATACGACGGCAAATGGGCATTACACCCAGACCAAGTAACCGTGTTGAACGACGTGTTCTCGCCAACGCAAGAACAGTTCGATAAAGCCTGGTCAATTCTTGATGCCTATAAAGAAGCCACTGAAGGCGAAGGCAAGGGGGCGGTCATGTTTGGAAACGAAATGATTGACGAAGCCAGCCGCAAAATGGCATTGAAGTTCATCTCGCGCGGTGAGCGTGCAGGGCGTAAGCGCTCAACACAAGCGTGAACAAACGTTTCGACGCGATTCTGTTTGATGCCGGTGGCATCTTTTTATTACCTGACCCAATTTCTCTTGGCACGATTATTCGTGCACACGGTGGAGACGGTTCGATTGAGCGTTTAATGCGGGCGCATTATGCAGGCATGGAACGCCTCGACAAAGTTGCGCGCGAATCGGACAAAGAAACGATTGATGGTTTTAGCTGGGATCCATATCGTGATGCTTACGTAGAAGCTGCAGGAATAACCGGAACCGCTGCTGAAATAGCAAGTAAACAGTTGCAAAAAATGTTTTCTCCGTTTTTGTGGCGATATCCAATTCTTGAATCTGCCGCCGCATTGTGGCGAATGCACCTACAAGGGTTGCCGATTGGCATCGTGTCGAATGCCAGTGGCCAAGTTGAAGCAACACTTGCAAATCAGTGCATTTGTCAGGTGGGAACCGGTGCTGGCGTGCCAGTGCTCGTGGTTACCGACTCGCACGTCATTGGAACTGCCAAGCCGCATGCAGGAATTTTTCGCGATGCGATTGCGGTCATGAACGACAAGGGGATCGGCAACGATCGAATTGCCTATGTTGGCGATTCATACGTCAATGATGTTGAAGGTGCTCGCAATGCGGGAATTCACCCAATCTTGCTTGACCCGTACAACGATCACGCCAGTTATGACTGCGAGCGCATTGGCTCGCTCCATGACTTACTTGCGTTTATTTAGCGTTTGACTCTTCGACCAAGCGGCGAGCAATCACTTTCAGACACAACGTTTCGTCGGCGCCTTCAAAAATGGACAACACGCGAGCGTCAACGAACAGACGACTGACTGAGTATTCCTCGGCATAACCAAAACCGCCGTGAATTTGCATTGCTTCACGGGACACCCATTCGGCGGCCTTGCAGACATATGCCTTCACCATGCTGGCTTCCATTTGGCCTTCGCCTTTGCCCATCAATTTGGCAACGGTGTAGGAAAATTGTCGTGAAGCCTGGGTGATGACTGCCATTCGGCCAAGTTTCACTTGCGTGAGTTGGTATTCGGCAATGTTGTGGCCAAATGCTTTGCGATTGTTGGCGTATTCGACAGCTGACTCGTATGAAGCCTGCATGACACCAACTGCGCGAGCTGCAGTTTGCAATCGGCCGTTTTCGAAACCGCTCATCTGATAGTAGAAACCTTTACCCAAACCAGACTCTTCGCCAATGAGATGGTCTGCAGGAACGAACCAGTTCTCAATAGCAATTTCGTAACTGTGCATTCCGCGGTAGCCGATGGTGTCAATTGGTCGGCCTTCCATTTTTCCGCCGCCAGGTTGCTTGAACATGAAACCGTGTGCTTCACCCTGGGGTTTAGGAACGATAAACAAGCTGAGACCACGATGTGTTTTACTGCGATCCGGATCTGTTCGTGCAAGCAACATCAATACGTTGGCACGGGCTGCAAAGGTGCACCAGGTTTTGACGCCATTAATGACGTAGCCCTCGACGCCTACTTCATTCGTTCCCTTCACCGCCATAGTGGTGAGATTCGCAACGTCGCTTCCGTAGTCGGGTTCAGTCACTGCAACCGCAGCCATCACTTCGGCTGACGCAAGTTTTGGCAACCATTCTTGTTTCTGTGCTTCTGTTCCGCCGTTAACGAGCGCGCGCGTGAGAATTTCTGGACGGGTGATGAGCGAACCGCCAATGCCTAGAGATGCTCGCGACAATTCTTCAGTGGCAATGCAGTTAGCCATGTATTCGCCATCGCCGCCTTCACTGAAGCCGCCGTATTCGGAAGGAACTGAAAGTCCGAATGCACCGAGGTCGGCGAGTCCGGAAATGATTTCTTCCGGAACGTCTGCGTTGTGGCGGTGCACATGCTCTGCGTGTGGTGCAATAACTTTTGTCGCAAAGCTGCGGAATGTGTCTTGCACCATTTCAAATTCATCTTCAAGGTGACGAGGCCCAGCAACAAATGCAAGCGACGCCATAAATTCTGGCTCACGAAATGTGGTCATGAAGTCGTGTGCATCTGCCAGTGGGTTTTGTTCAACCCCCCACAGGTCTTCGCGACCAAGCAGACGAGTAGTTACTTCGTGCAACATGTCGGCAACGAATGCACAGGTGATTAACGCTTCAGTGTTGCCCTTGCCTCCGTAGTCGATAAGCGAACGTGCTGTTTCAACTGCTGCTGCAGAATGCGCCAGATCGTAAGCAAGTACTTGGTGCACATCGGGTCCGCCAAGAGCTGCAAGCGTGCGCACACCTTTTCCGACGACGCGACGAGCCAAATCAGTCACCTCGGCGGCCCGAGTGAGATCTGGGGTTGGAGAGGATTTAGGGGTTGCCATTCGGTAAACGCTAGTGAGTTTGCGAAGTATCGCCATAACCGAGCAGGAAACTGCGTCTACAGTATCGGGCATGGCGAATTCAAGTGGGTTGAAGTCAACCCTTGTTGCCTTGAAGTGGCTGATCGCAGCAGTCATTGTCTATTTCTTCGTGCTCCCGCTTATCCCTGGTTTTGGTAAAGCTCTGACCGAACTTTCTCGTGTGCGTCCATCACTGTTAGCTCTTGGAATTGCCCTTGAGATTTCAGCACTTTTTGCCTATTCGCTCTTAACCCATGCCGCTTTGGGAGATTCTCGACACAAAATTTCCATTTGGAGATTGTTCCGAATTCAATTGAGTACAAAAGCTGTGAGTGAAGTGCTTCCCGCTGGAAGTGCTGCAAGCAGTGCACTTGGTTTTCGACTAATGACTATGTCTGGGGTGCCAGGTCCGGATGCCGGATTTGCGTTGGCAACTGCTGGTTTGGGTTCTGCAGTAGTTCTTAATTTGTTGCTGTGGGTTGGGCTTATCGCATCCATTCCTGGACGAGGAATAAATGCCGCGTTTGGTACCGCTGCAATTTTGGGAATCATTGTGATGGTTGTAGCGACTTTGTTAATAGTTGGACTCATTGACGGACAAGGCAGAGCTGAGCGAGTGATTCGTTGGTGTGCAATCAAACTGCGAATGAATCCAACTCGTGCAACGAATACGTTGCGCGAATTGGGCAACAGGTTGCAAGGTTTGACAGCTGAGCGAGGGCTTAAAGAACGGGTGTTCTTTTGGGCGCTGTTGAATTGGCTGCTTGATATGGCTGCTTTATGGGTGTTTCTCCGTGCATTCGGAGTAACACTTGACATTCGAAATCTCACTGTCGCTTTTGGTCTTGCAAATATATTTGCAGTCGTCCCACTCACTCCCGGCGGACTCGGAATTGTTGAAGGTGTGTATATTCCGACGTTGGTGGGATTTGGACTCACCCGCAGTACAGCAACTGTCGGAGTTCTGTCTTATCGAATAGCCCAATATTGGCTACCACTAATTCTTGGTGCGATTGTGTACCTCACATTGCGGGTTGGGCCTTTTGCAATTGAACGAAACGAAAGATTGAAACCTCTTCGCAGAGTTGCACGGGATGCAACAGAACACCCGACATCTCGTATGGAATTTATGGAGCACTACGCGCCGCGCGATAGAACGGGTCAGTTCCCAATTCCTGATTACAAAGGCTTCGACGAGGATGAGGAGTAGTTTGTTGTTATGACAGTTCATGAGCGCCCGTTTGGAAGAGCATTAGAAGACTTCACGGTTGGTGATGTGTATCGCCACTGGCCAGGAAAAACCATTACCGAAGCAGATGATCACTTATTTTGCATGATCACCATGAATCATCATCCACTGCACACGAACGATTGGTTTGCATCGCAAAGTGTTCAAGGCCGAAATGTTGTTGTTGGCAACCTGGTGTATTCGCTGGTACTTGGAATGAGTGTTCCAGATGTGAGTGGCGCCGCAATTGCCAACCTTGAAGTGGAAACACTGCAGCATAAATTTCCAACGTTTCACGGCGACACCATTCATGCTGAAACACGGGTGCTCGATGTTCAAGAGTCGAAGTCAAAAAATGACCGTGGAGTCGTAACGGTAGAGACAAAAGGTTTCAACCAAGACGGCAAAGAGGTGTGCTATTTCCGCAGGCGAGTAATGGTGTGGAAGCGCGAATTTATGCCAAAGCGCGCGCGTCCGTACGACGGTCAAGACGTCTGGACGAGCTAAGCGTCATTGTTGACCCACTGTTGCAGTGGGGATTACCGCAGCTACGAGATTTCCCGTGGCGTGCCACAAGAAATCGGTGGCACGTGTTGGTGAGCGAAGTGATGTCGCAGCAAACCCAGATTGATCGGGTGGTGCCAAAGTTTCAAGCCTTCATACAGGCTTTTCCAACTCCACGTGAATGTGCAGATGCGCCATTGTCGGAATTACTCACCATCTGGCAAGGTCTGGGCTATCCACGTCGTTGTCGCAATTTGCATGAAGCCGCAAAGTTGATGGTCCACAATCACCACTCGCAGGTTCCCGCAGATTTAGAACTACTTCTTGCGCTTCCGGGTATCGGTGAATACACGGCGCGTGCAGTGCTGGCATTTGCAGATCATGTCGATGTAGGAGTTGTCGACACCAATGTCACTCGCGTGTTTGCGCGCGTGATGAATAAACCACTGGGGAAACGGGAAACTCAGACAATTGCAGACCTGATCGTTCCAATTGGGTTGTCGTGGGAGTGGAATCAAGTGTTGATGGATTTCGGGGCAACCTGTTGCACCGCGCGTGCACCAAAATGCGAACAGTGCCCAGTAGTTGTTTCGTGCGGGTGGCGAAATTCTGGTGGCACGGACCCGGCACCCGCATCGGCAGGTACGAGTAAACCTCAATCGCGATTTGAAGGATCGAATCGACAGGCCCGCGGGAAATTGATGAAAGCACTGATCGGGAATGGGGTTCCGAGAAAAACCGCGGATAAAGCAATGGGACTCAACGATCAACGCGAGCGAGCAGAGATGATTGTTGATTCTTTGCTTATTGATGGACTGATAGAAGAAACCGAAGGAATGTTGCGGCTGGCGTTATGAGGCGTTGCTTGTCACCCAATTAACGATGAGCTCGTTGACTTTTTTCGGTTGTTCCAGTTGCATGAAGTGACCAGCGCCTTCAATAAATTCGACTCGCGCGTTTGATGGCGCTCGAGTTGCCGCGTCGCGTGCAACCTCGGTACCGATGCAACCGTCTGTTGTTCCGTGCAGGTACAACAGTGGCTGTCGGGGGGTTTCACCTTGCACCAGTGACTGAGCATCGTTCAGTGCAGGATCTCGATACCCTGCCCCAAGTGTTGCACGGTAATAGCCAAGTGCTGCCGCAAGATGTTCGGGAGTAGCGATTGTTGCTTTCGCATTCGCAATATCTTGCGAAGCCAAATACCCAGGCGACCATTGACTCCACAACATGTCAATGAAAGCAAGATTGTTTGCACCAACCACAAAATCGGATAGTCCATGTTGAAAGAAAAACATGTACCAACTTCGCTGAACTTGATCGAGATTAGAGATGAACGCGTTACCCATTGCGCCCCATGGCGGAACCGACATTCCGACAACAGTTTTCCAACGCGAAGGTTCCAGAATTGCTGCACCATAGGTAGCTGGTGCACCCCAGTCATGGCCAATGATGACGGCATCTGAATTACCGCCAAGTTTTTCGTGCAATGCGTTCGCGTCTGTTGCAAGTGCTGCAGTTTGATACGCACCATTTGCGGGAATGGAAGTGGGGGAATAACCACGCATAAATGGAGCGACCGCTCGGTAACCAGCAGAAGCGAGTTCGGGAAGTAGGTGACGCCACGAGTGAGCAGAGTCGGGAAAACCATGCAGACATAACGCGAGTGGTCCTGTTCCACATTCGAGATAAGTGAACGACAAGTCGTTTGCGGAAACTTCGTGTGACTCAATGGTGTGCTGAGCGGTCATGCCCAAACCATAGTTGGGTAACATTGCATCGATGGAAGCCAACTTTGACAGCACACGGTTTCGACATGTGCTCGGGCACCTGCCAACTGGAGTCGTAGTAGTTACTGGTGTGGATGCAAGTGGCGCGCCATCAGGAATCACGATCGGCAGTTTTGTTTCGGTATCTCTCGATCCACCATTGGTCGGTTTTTTTCCTGGTAATGCCTCGCGAAGTTGGTCGCATATTGCCGAGGGGAAAGCATTCTGCGCGAATGTGCTGACGAGTGAGCAGGCAGAGTTATGTTGGCGATTCGCGCGCGAACCAGAGGGTGGCATGTCCACTCGTTTCGATGGCCTTGATTGGACGGAATCTCCAAGTGGCATGCCGGTGCTTGCAGGAGCACTTGCGGTTATTGATTGCAGTATTGAGTCAGTAACTCCGGCGGGAGATCACAGCTTTGTGCTCGGAAGAGTTCAGCATCTCGCTGTGAATGAAGCTATTGGTGAAGCAATGGTTTTTTATCGTGGCAAAGTAACTGGTGTTACGCCACCCCAATGAACGAGCAAATATTTTCGCTTAATTGGTGGATGGCGGCGATTGTCGGAGTGATATTCATATTTGCCGGAGTGCAGAAGTTCATCGCTCGTGAGCAATGGCCAGCACAAGCGAAGCGGCTCGGTGCTCCGACATTTGCAATTCCAACAGTTCCCTATGTCGAGGTGGTACTCGGTTCTTTGCTGATTGCAGGAATAGCAACAAATGCAGTACTTGGTGCATCGGTGGTGGCGCTTTCAAGTTTCACGGTGTTGCTCGCGCGGCGTCTGATTTCAGGCGATAGACCACCGTGTGCATGTCTGAGTTTTCGCTCAACAAAGCCAATTGGCTGGAACAATATTGTTCGAAATTTGTTGATGCTCGCTCTGCTCGTTGCCGCGCTCATTCGTTAGCGTGCAGGCGTGCGCGTATGGATTGACCAAGACTTATGTACAGGTGATGGCCTGTGCGTAGATCATTGCCCAGACGTGTTTGTGCAGCTTGAAGACGGAATTGCCTATGTAGTGCAAGCAGGAGTGACATTAAATGATCCGGGAAGTTCCGGGAGTTTGGCAATTGTCGAAGCAAAAAATCAAATTGAAGTCGTCAAGGCAGCAGAAGTGTGCCCAGGTGAATGCATCTTTATTGAGATGGATGTACCAACAATTGCTCCATAGGTAGGGTGAAGTCATGAAGTGGCGCCTTTCGGTTCATGGCGCGGCGGTCGTTTTTGCGGTCAGCGTTTCCTCTGTGGCATTTGCACAAACTCGCGCAAACGATGGAACAACACTTGGGCAATTAGCCACGATAAACGTTGTATCTGAGCGAACTGCAGGTTTTAGACCGTCTCTGTTTGACGGTGGACGTAGTCAGTCCATCTCAGCACTGAGCGTGGCAAATGTCGTGACCATTCGAGAAGCCTGGGAGTCGGGTGCATGGGCGTGGAGCGCGTCGAAACGAAAGAGCTTCACATATGACCGAGCCGACACGACCTTGTTGACTCTGGTGCATGCAAAGAGCGCTCAACAACGTGGTGATAAAGACCCTTCGGGTTGGTTACCTGCAACAAGTTCTTCCACATGCATGTACTTAAGCAATTGGGTGGCAGTGAAAGCGAAATGGGGACTCGCAATGGATCAGCGCGAGTTCAGCGCTGTGAAGACAGTTTTTGTTAGTCAGTGCAGTACGACAACAACGACTTCTGTCGTCAGCGTGACGACCACTACTGGGAAACCGACGGTGGTGGGAAGCGCGCTTGCACTTCTGCAAACTGTTCGCGTCGAAAATGAATATGCAGTTGGTTATGACCGTGCATTATTTGAGCATTGGCGAGACATTGACGGCGACGGATGCGACTCACGGAATCAAGTGTTAAAACGCGACAGTATTTCGCTGCCACAAGTTGATCCAGTGGACTGTCATGTGATTGCAGGGGATTGGATTTCTCCCTACGACGGCGCTCGGTGGAGCAGCCCTTCGGACATCGACATTGATCATGTCGTGGCGTTAAAGGAAGCGTGGGATTCGGGGGCATGGGCATGGAGCGCTGCTCAACGGAAGGCGTACGCAAACGACACCTCAGACAGCCGAACGTTATTGGCAGTTACCGATTCAGTGAATCAATCGAAAAGCGACAAGGATCCGTCGAACTGGTTGCCACCGTTGCAGTCGTATACGTGCACGTACATCGGGAATTGGATTGCCATAAAAGTTCGCTGGAATCTCTCGATGGACTCGAGTGAATATGGGCGCATTAAAAACCTGTTGCAATCAACTTGTAGCTCATTAGACATCGCACCCATTCCGAACCTGCCAAATATTTTGGGCGGAACGACGGTGGTTGCCAATCCGTCTGCATCAATTTCCAATTCAACGGTGACGCCGACCATCGCGTCTGCGGGCACGATTTCACAAATCAGCCCAGGTTCGTATTGTTCGCCAGAAGGCGCAATTGGCTATTACACATTGAGTGGAAACACAACGCCAACCACCTATGTGTGCTCGAAAACTGACGCCGCTGGTGTGCCATATTCGGGCGGAAGGGCGCGCTGGCGTCGGGCATAGCCATCGGAATTCTCAAGATTGCCCGTTAGCATGGCGGGACTATGTCGAAGAAGACCAAGAAGAAAAAAGCCAAGATGCGTCGCTCGAAGGCCAACCACGGTAAGCGTCCAAACATGGGGCGTGGCTGAGCAATAGCGCTGGCGTGCCTGAAATGAGTTCGGCACGAATTTGTGAATTGGTCATCGGCGGTTCCCGCGCCAACTGGGCGTATGTAGGAATCAACTTTTCTCACGATGGTGTGTTTGCTTTTGGCGAACTTGTGCTTCGAATTGATGAGTCGTTGCCTCCGGGAATGCATTCCTGGGTTCTGAGCAATATTGATTCTGCAGTTACCTCTATTGATGGAATTTCGACTGCCGCGAAGGTCGTGGAAGGACAAAGCAAACTCGCTGATGCACATGGGTTCGTGTTAACCACGCTCGGGATGGATCACATTGTGGTGAATACACCCGACTTAGAGCGCACCTCGCACGCGTTACATGAAGCGACTGGCGCAGAGTTAAAACGAGTTCGTGATGCAGGAAATGGTGTGCGCCAAGGATTTCACAGACTTGGTGATGTAATAGTTGAAATTGTGTCAGCACCTTCAATGCCAGCAGGTGACGCATCATTGTGGGGGTTCGTACTGAACGTGGCAGATGTACATGAAGTTGCTGCGTATCTTGGGCCAGATGTATTGAGCCCTCCGAAACCTGCTGTGCAGAAGAACCGATTGATAGCAACGTTTCGTGGTGCTGTAGGGCTTGGTGTGCCCGTTGCGCTAATGAGCGATATCTAAAAGTCGTCAGTTGCGTCGGGGTCATCGCGACGTGCAATGAACTTGGTTCCTTCGGCGCACGAGTCAAGCAATGGGCACCATGAACAGAAAAACCCACTGCGAATAATTGGCTCGCGACCGTCGCGTTGCAACTCAACCATTTTGCGAATTCCGTCGACAGTTTTGCGAACTGCCGCTTGAAGCACTCCTTCGGTTACGTCCTCCACATCGGCGCGGGCGGTAACGAGTGAGTAACTGGCCAAACGTCGTGGTGCGGCACCGGTGCGCATGGCTTCAACGAGAGCGTAGAAGCGAAGTTCTTCGCGATGGTTGGGCTGAACACGTCCGGACTTTAAATCGATGATGACTTTTGAACCAACAGCGCCAAGAGTGAGGTCTGCACGCGTGCTGAGATTGATGCGTTGATCAAACATTTCGTAGCGTGCCGAACTTTCGAGCACTGGTCGCCAAGTTGCTTTCAGTGGGGGAAAGCACTCGTCGAACTTGGTGTACAGATCGATTGCTGAGCTGCGAAGTTGCGCGCGATCGCCTGCGGGCAAATTGTCAATGAATGGCCCGGCGCTTTGGCGCTCGTCGTCGGCGAGTTGAGAAAGTGCTTCATCGACCACATCGGCGGGAACAATGACTCCTCGCCAATTCATTCCAAGTTCAACTGCCTTGTGCAGCACTGTGCCTTTGACGTTGCCCAGTGTCCATTCGAATCCCGTTAGACCAGCAAGGTGATTGGCTTCACAGCCGTGCACGGTGGTGAGCTTGTGCTTACTTACCCACAATGCATTTTCAGGGGTAAGTCGTGGGGCAATATCGGCAAGCCCATCGTGCAACTGCACGCGGATGCTCTCGATGACCTCATGCGGGATAGGAACCCAGTCGGGCTCTTTGCCCAATGCATCAAGTACAGCCTGTTGCATTGCGTTGAGTTCGGTTTCAGACATCACGGTCACTCTGTCACATGGGTGTGTCATGCTGTGGCCATGAGCACCTCGACCACCATGCAATTTGCCGCAGTTGCGCGCCTGATTGCAGGCGAAACGCTGCGTTTCGGGTTACTTGCTCCAAGTTTTCGCAGTCCTCCTCGAGTTATCGGCGTCAATCGCACGGTGCGTCGAAGGGAGGGTGGTGGAGTAGTGGCAGTTGCACTTCGCGATCGCCCGTTCGTTGCCATTCTTGGCGACATGATCGAAGGTGTGGTGGTGGTCAATCAACTCAACGCGCCAGACTCAGATCATGTGCGCACCGCGTTGTGGTCCATACTTTCCATTCATGGATATGTAGCAACGCAAGAAGTTGACGTGCATGTGCCTGCGGTTCAGCCGCGCGTTGCATAACTAGAGGCTCAACTACGCTGTTGTAGTGACTTCCCCTCATAAAGTCCGCAAGGAAATTCAATTCCTGCGCGCAGTTGCTGTGACGCTGGTGGTGCTGAGCCACTTGCAAATTGGCATCTTTAATGGTGGGTTTGTAGGCGTTGACATGTTTTTCGTGGTGTCAGGTTTTGTGATCGGACTAACCATGGTGAACGAGCAGACATCTACGGGGAGGGTTTCGCTTCGTAGGTTCTTCCAGCGACGATTTTTCCGTATTTTTCCACCACTGTCATTCATGATTTCCGTTGTGTCGGTGTATGCATATTTTTTCGTGCCGTTTACTAAAGCTCAAGACTTCTTTATCCAACAGGCGCGTGCTGCTTTGTTTAGCTACGGAAACTTTTTCTTCATGTTCCACAAGTTGAATTATTTCGTTCAATCTGGGGATATTACGTTTTTCCTCCACACCTGGTCACTAGGCGTGGAGGAGCAGTTCTACTTCACGCTCCCGTTAGTCCTGCTGATCTTGGCGCTCATTGGTCGTCGTATGGATGTTGCGCATCGTGTACGACTGTGGTCCATTGGCTTTACCGCACTCGGTGTCATTTCAGCATTTGCAATGTATATGTCAAGTTCTGAAACCTTTGGTTGGTTCAGTCCAAGATTCCGTCAAGATTTCTTGTTTTATTCGCCGTTTACTCGCGCGTGGGAATTCTTTTTGGGTTTGCTTGTCGCAATTGCCGTATTGAGGTATGAGCAACGTAAGAAGTATTTGAATTCTGCAATTCGAACTTCATTGTCAACGATTGCAGTTATCACCATCATCTATGTCATGGTCACAAGGGTCAATGGAAATGGATCACAAATAGCGGCTTGCGCATTGACAGCTGCGGCAACTGGCCTTCTAATTTTTTCATTACCAGGATCAAAACTCGACATTCAAAACTTCTTTGGTCAAAAAATATTCCAGTCAATTGGCAATAGTTCGTACTCGATCTATCTGTGGCATTGGATTGGTGTGTCAATCTCAATGGATCTCATGCGCGCAAACTCTTCAGTTGATAAAGCAATAATGGTCGCAGTTTCATTAGTTCCTGCTGTATTTTCGTACAAGTTTATTGAACAACCGTTTCGAAAGCTGCGATCTGGAAGTGGTAAGGCAAAAATCAATGCTGGCATTGCAATAGTTCTGATTCCAACATTGATGTTATTTGGACTTGATATTTCAAAGACTCAAGCTAGAGAAAGCTATGGAAATGTTTACGCAAGCTCAGTTCTCCACGGATGCGATTTTCTCAATGATGTCTGCGTAGTAGGTGAAAACACTGCGGCTAAGAAAATTCTGTTGTACGGCGATTCTCACATTTATCAATTAATTCCAATTTTTGTTGACTATACGAAAACCCACAATGTCCAAATCACCACCTGTGCTTTAGTGTGCAATGGAGAAAAGTACCCGACAATAAAAGATGGAACATTTGCTCCTGGAAATTTTGATTTGGTAATCAACTCATTTAAGACAAATAGCGAAGAATTAAGCAGGTCGACAAGACTTGATCTTGCTGCGACGTTCAGCAAATTCTCGATAGACCGTGGAGCAAAACATTTAATTGTGCTTGATAATCCTTTCTATGCGGGAAGTGTTGCTCCGCGTCGCATTCACAAACCCGCACTCGTTCCTCTATCTCGCGCCGATCAAGATGCGGTTGCAAATCCAATTACTCAGAATTGGAAAGATGATGCTGGCGACGGGGCGTATTTCTACGATCCATTTGCAGTGTTGTGCAATGCAACCGAATGTCCACTTGAGCGCGATGGAAAAGTGCTGTATTTAGATAACAATCACTTGTCTATGGTCGGAGTGCATCTCATTGAGCCAAGCCTGCTCGCAATGGTTGACCAAATCCTTGGCAATTAAGAAAGCCAATCTGTGCTGAAACGCGCCTAACCTACACACCCAAGCCCAGGTGGCGGAATGGTAGACGCGGGGGGCTTAAACCCCCCTGGCTAGAAATAGCCGTATGAGTTCGAGTCTCATCCCGGGCACAAATGAAATTACGACTGCGGAGCAGCAGTTCTTGCGACCAGTTCCTGCACCTGCGCTGTGAGTCGTGCAATTTGGCTGGTGAGTTCACTTTCACCACTCACAACAACCACGATGTCGCCTTTTGAATTGAGAAAAGCGCGATCAATCTCGGCAATTGTTTTTGCACCTTGCGCCGATGCTGCATCAAGCACATCCTCGGTGCTCAGGCGCTGGCGGCGCATCGAGCGCAACTGAACTTTTCCTCCAACAACGAGCTCGACTGGGCGGCCGTATACAACGCGATGGATCCTTCCGTTTTTACTAGCGATAAATTCCACAAATCCGTGCACAAGAAACAAGGTGATCGCTCCGATTGCTGCTCCGGTAAGCGAATTGTCGACACCGATAATGCCGTTTTGAACAGCATTGGCTACGGAAAGAAGGAGCACAAATTGCAGCGCATTATTTTGGCCAATTTCACGCTGGCCACCAAGACGAATAGCGATGAGTAAAAAGGAATAGATCGCAAGTGGGCGGAGAATCTTCTCGAGAACCGATGGATCAAGGTGGAACATGGCGTTGAACATGTGATCAAACTAGCCCTGTGTTGGCTCGTATTCTCGGGCAGACTAGAGGGATGCCATTGCCAACCGGGACACCCACGAATGCCCAGTTGCGCGCCGCACTAGACGCACGTACTTCGCAGATGGTTGCCCATATGCAGCAGTTCGTCGATCTTGAGTCTCCTTCAAGCGATCTTGTTGACTTGCAACGCAGTGCAGAGTTTCTTGCTGACGTGATGACACAGGTGTTGGGCAAAGCGCCGGAAATTATTCCTGGCGTAAAAGGTCCGCACGTGCATTGGAAGGGTGGCGACAACGCCAAAGTGCTGTTCGTTGGTCACCACGACACGGTGTTCCCTAAGGGCACAGTTGCTCAGCGCGGTTTCAGTATCGATGGAGACATTGCTCGCGGACCAGGAATATTCGATATGAAAGCCGGAATTATTCAAGCCATTTATGGCTTGAGTGAAATTCGCGAGTGTGAGCAAGTTGAAATATTGATTTCATCTGATGAAGAAATTGGTTCGTACACTTCACGCGAACTGATTGAGGCTCGTGCGTTAGCAACAGGAAATGTGCTGGTGCTGGAACCAAGTGGCAACGACGATGCTTTGAAGATTGCGCGTAAAGGTGTGGGCACATTTACCGTCGACATTGTTGGACGCGCAAGCCATGCTGGCTTAGAGCCAGAAAAAGGAATTAACGCGCTCATGGAACTTGCTGCGCAGGTGCAAGCCATCGCTGCAATTGCAAAACCAGAAGTAGGGACAACCGTGACACCTACAGTTGCCACAGCTGGAACTACTGAAAATGTGGTGCCAGCAAGTGCAAAAATTACTGTTGACACTCGAATAAATCTTCCTGCAGAAAAACAGCGAGTAGAGCAAGCCTTTGCAGCGCTCAAGCCAACTGTGACTGGTGCAACCTTGACGGTGAGCGGATCAATCAATCGCCCGCCGATGCACGAGTCCGCAGCAACAGCGTTGTACGAAATTGCTCAGCGCGTTGCTCCTGAAGTAGGTATTCATGACTTGCAGGGCATTGCCGTTGGTGGAGGCTCTGACGGAAACTTCACCGCAGCAATTGGTGTGCCAACGCTTGACGGACTTGGAGCCTGTGGTGGTGGCGCGCATGCAGACACCGAGTTCATCAAAGTGTCAAAAATGGGTGAGCGCGCTGCGCTTGTTGCAGCAATCGCACGCGAACTAGTTAACGGCTAACGCCAACTATTCAAGTTCGAGTAATCCGCCAGCACTCAATGTGCCTGAGGCGCGGTATTCATCAATCTTTGCTCGCGTATCTTGAATGTCTAGGTTGCGCATGGTGAGCTGACCAATGCGGTCCAGCGGTCCGAATGCTGCATCTTCTACGCGTTCCATGCTGAGCCGCTCTGGCGCGTACGTCAGATGCGGACCGCTGGTATTCAGAATGCTGTAGTCGTCACCGCGACGAAGTTGGATGGTGACGTCGCCAGTAACGAGCGAACCCACCCAGCGCATGAGTGGCTCGCGAAGCATGAGTGCCTGTGGGTCAAACCAACGGCCCTCATAAAGTAAGCGACCGAGCCTGCGGCCCATTTGACGGTAATTTTCCAGCGTGTTTTCGTTGTGAATTGCAGTGAGCAAGCGCTCATATGCAATGTGGAAGAGAGCGAGTCCTGGGGACTCGTAAATTCCACGGCTCTTTGCTTCGATGATGCGGTTTTCTATTTGGTCGCTCATTCCGAGCCCGTGTCGACCACCAATAACGTTTGCTTCGTTCACCAAGTCAGTTTGTGAGGCGAATGATTTGCCGTTCAGCGCAACTGGCCAGCCTTCTTTGAACGAAACGACAACGTCTTCCGTTGTAATAGAAACCGAAGGGTCGTAATGAGCAACACCCATAATTGGTTTCACAATGTGCATGCTGGTGTTCAGCTCTTCAAGCTGCTTCGCTTCGTGGGTAGCTCCCCAGATATTTGCATCCGTTGAATACGCCTTTTCAGCGGAGTCGCGATAAGGAAGTTTTTTTGCAGTGAGGAACGCACTCATTTCTGCACGTCCGCCCATTTCGCGAACAAAGTCTGCGTCGAGCCATGGCTTATAAATCCGCAAATTTGGATTCGCGAGCAAACCGTATCGGTAGAAGCGTTCGATGTCGTTGCCCTTGTATGTGCTTCCATCTCCCCAAATGTCGACGCCATCTTCTTTCATTGCGCGGACCAACATGGTTCCCGTTACCGCCCGCCCAAGCGGAGTGGTATTGAAATATGTTTTGCCAGCAGTGGTGATATGGAAAGCACCGCACTGCAGCGCAACAAGGCCTTCGTGAACCAATTCAGTTCGACAATCAACAAGCCGAGCGTCTTCTGCTCCGTACTGTTTGGCGCGAACGGGAACACCATCTAAGTCGGGTTCGTCCGGTTGTCCAAGGTTCGCGGTGTATGCATAGGGCAGTGCACCTTTTTCGCGCATCCACGCAACGGCAGCAGAAGTATCAAGACCGCCCGAGAATGCAATGCCTACTCGTTCGCCAACTGGCAGAGACGACAAAACTTTGGCGTTAGAGGCAGCAGCGCTTGAATCAGGCATGTAAACACGGTACAGAATTTGGTGCGCTGAAGGCGACCGCTTTAGTTGCTTGTGTGACCTGCAAATGTTGCAACTGCAATGAAGAGCGCTGCTACCGCGATTATTCCTTCAACAATTGCGATTCCCGGAGTACCTGCGATATCGCCAATTGCAACGCCAGCAAGCACGAGCGCACATCCGATTCCGATATATCCGGCAATGCGGGGCAGTCGAATGATGGCAATGATGCTGACGACTGGCATCAAGAAAGGAAGCGCCCAAAGCAAGGCAAATGTTGGGTGTGATTCGGGTCCTAGCCACCAGGTGGACTTTCCAACTGAGCGACTAGCAATAGCGGCGCAGGTCAGGCCAGCAGTTACCAGTAACCACGACGCAACACCGACGAACTTCCACGGGGACTTCACATCCTGAACAGTACAACCCAAAGCATCCCAGTTAGCCTGATGGCGCATGTCTCGTCCATCTTTTAATCGTTTTTCCGTGTTTTTCCCGATGTGGAACGAAGAGGAATATCTTCAGCGTGCGCTGGACGCCGCAATCGAACTTGGCGATGAACTGATAGCCAATGGCACGGTGAGCGACTACGAGATGGTCATCGTGGACGATGCATCCACTGATTCAACTCCGCAATTGGCAGACGCCGCTGTGGCCGCAAACCCGCGAGTAAAAGTGGTGCACCATCCAGTCAATCGCAAGTTGGGTGGATCCATTAAGTCTGGTTTTGCTGCAGCCACCGGTGACGTGGTGTTGTACACAGATGCCGATTTGCCTTTTGACTTCCGCGAAGTACATAAAGCGCTGCGCCTCATGCAGCAATACGAAGCAGACGTAGTCGCCGCATATCGATTCGATCGCACGGATGAAGGCTATGTGCGAGTGGTGTACTCATTCTTTTACAACCTGCTAGTTCGCGCACTATTCGGTTGCCGCTTCCGTGATGTGAACTTTGCATTCAAGTTGGTTCGTCGCAATGTGCTCGACACCATAGAACTCACCAGTGAGGGTTCATTCATTGATGCCGAACTCATGGTCAGTGCGCGCAAGCTGGGAATGAGCGTGGTGCAATTTGGAGTGGATTACTTCCCACGCACACGCGGCGTTTCTACGTTGAGTTCGCCATCTGTCATCGTGAAAATTTTGAAAGAGGCGTGGACATTGCGCTCTCATCTCAATGCACTTTCACCGAAAAAGTCATGAGCGACGACTTCGATAACTTTTACGACGGAGACTTCGAATACGACGAAGACTTCATTAGTGAAGATGTTTCGAGTGCACACAGTGCGTATGAGCGTTGGAGGCCAGCACTCGCAGCGTTTGCCGTATTAGCCACCGTGGTGGCTATCGGTATTTTTGCCAAAGACGCAAGCAATGGTGGCGCATCTGGAAGTACTGCTTCAACGATTGAGCAGTCAACTGTTCCAGCAATCACCGTTCCTCTTACACGAACCATCAAGCCTGGAATGAAGGGCGATGATGTGCTTCGTTTGCAGCAACGACTTGCAGCCATGCATTTTGATCCAGGCCCACAAGATGGCGTATACGGCCAGAACACTGTTCAGGCAGTGTGGGCGTTTCAGAAATTGATCATGCAAACTCCGCGCGAACGCGCTACCGACGAAGTGACGGCCTCAACCTGGGCAATCATGGAGACCGCTGCACCTGTTGTTCCTCGGCGAAAATCAGATTCACCGAGCCATGTAGAGATTTATTTGCCTGAGCAAGTACTGGTGGTTTTCAAGGGCGCCGATCCACAGTTAATTACTCATATTTCAACCGGCTCTAATGAAAAGTGGTGTGAAGAAGTAACCATTGACCCTGGCCAAGACGGAAATAACACCGCGCAACAAATTAAAGAAGGAATATGCGGAGAGGCAATAACTCCGCCAGGTATTTTCTACTTTTACAACCGACATACGGGAATGCGCGAATCAAAATTGGGAAGTATGTACAACCCGGTGTACTTCAACTACAACGTTGCTATTCACGGAGCAATTCTTGTTCCGTTGAAGCCTGCATCGCATGGTTGTGTACGAATTCCGATGTCCGTTGCTCGCTACTTTCCGGCTCTCGTTGCCTACGGCGATCGTGTGTATGTTTTTGATGGCATCAAAGATCCTGAAGAGTATGGATCACCGGTTCCACCGTTTGATAAACCAGACCCGAACTACACCACAACAACTTCGTCAACAATTGCGCCAAAACCGGGCGCTGCGACCACTGTTGTTCCCTAACTAATTGGAATAGGGTTCTTCACATGGATCGCATTCGTTACGACGAGTTCTCAATGTTCAATGAGAACATTTCCGAATACGCATTGACCGTGTCACCGATGCCGGTTGTTGCTCGTGTGAATACAACATTGAGTGACGGTCGCGTGCTGAGCGCGCTGAAGTGGGGGACGGGAGATCCGCGTTTGGTGCTGGTGCATGGCAGTGGCCAAAATGCGCACACGTGGGACACAGTCGCGCTCGCGTTGAACATTCCATTGATTGCTGTGGACTTGCCTGGGCATGGTCATTCTTCGTGGCGTGAAGATGCAACCTATAGCCCACAAGGCATGGCCCAAGATATTGCACAAGTGATTGAGGCGCATGCCAGCCATGCAGCTGCCGTTGTTGGTATGTCGCTAGGTGGATTGACATGTCTTGCGCTTGCACATGCGCGCCCAGATCTCGTGCCGCACCTGGTGCTTGTTGACATCACGCCGGGAGTAACGAGCAAGAAGGCAAAAGCTGTACTCGATTTCATTAATGGCCCCCAAAGCTTCGCCAGTTTTGATGAACTCTTTACTCGAACAAAGGAGCACAATCCAACGCGCAGCGAATCAAGTTTGCGTCGCGGAATATTGCACAACGCGAAACAAATAGAAGATGGTTCGTGGCAGTGGCGTTACGACCGCCGTGGGCAAACAGAAACCGCAGGTTCTGCTCCTGGGCATGAGGCTCCCCGCTCTCCCATGTGGGACATGATCACTTCTTGGAATAAGCCGTTGCTCATGGTTCGCGGTGGAGTTTCTCCGGTGGTTGACGACGAGGACATTGCAGAACTACAGAAACGTTGCTTGCAGGCAGAAGTGGTTGTGGTGGATGGGGCTGGTCATAGCGTGCAAGGCGATCGTCCAGTGGAGTTGGCAAATCTGCTCCGCCGCTTCGCTTCGTAAGCGCACCCCCAATTAGCCTTATTTTGTGAAGCTTCTTGTGCCAACTAAAAAGCTGGGCCGTCCATGCTCGACTGATGCTGGAGAAACACGCGACCGCCTTATTCATGAAGCACGTGCGTCATTTGCCACTCTTGGATACGACGCAACAACGAATCGCACTGTTGCCGCAGCCGCTGGCATTACCACGGGAGCGATTTATCACTACTTTCCT
Organism: Actinomycetota bacterium; assembly: GCA_037141855.1. Lineage (GTDB taxonomy): Bacteria > Actinomycetota > Acidimicrobiia > Acidimicrobiales > Ilumatobacteraceae > UBA3006. The sequence goes on from JBAXBR010000008.1 coordinate 29,442, forward strand.
TCAAAATTAGATATGTATGTTGCTGCCTTCGAGCAGGTTCAAAACATGGTGACTGAAGCAGTGATTGAAGCGGCAGCACCGTGTGTGTCATTGGTCGAGAAGTTTGCAGCAATCATCGACGCGCTCACCGAAGTAAGTAAAAGCGATCCATCGCTCATTGGATTTGTTGTCGGGGTTTCTGCTGAAGCGCGTCGTCACCCAGAACTTTCCGATGCGATTCGTCCATTGCGTAAAGATTGGGCAATTTTTTTCCAACAACTGTGCGAAAACGCTGTCGCCCGCGGAGAAGTTGGGTCTGAAATGACCGCACGAACATTGCAAGACCTGTTCGATGTAATGATTTCTGGATTGGCGCGGTTTGCTTACGTCATTAACGATCGAGAGCGTGAAGACGCTGTTATCGATGGCTTAAAGCGATTTGTTGCTGCCGCTGTGTCCTGAGTAAGTCGGTTAGCACGAGTGCAAGGCACACCCAGATTAAAGAAAAGCCTGCAACTTTTGACCTAGTGAGCACCTCGTCAAACAACAGCCAGCCAATAAGGAAATTCATCGTGGGCACGATGTATTGCATTGGGCCGAGAATGGTGAGCGGAGTGCGCTGAGAAGCACTGGCAAACATTAGTAGTGGCACTGCGGTAATTACACCGGTGAACGCAACAAACAGCCATTCGAGTGGAGTGGCTGTGTTATGCACGCTGTCCGCATTGTTCCAAGTTGCGCACAAATAAAAGAATGCTGGAATTGCAAGCACGATGACTTCTGCAGTGAGGCTCTCGAGGGGTTGTAGTGGAACTTTCTTCTTTAGATACGCATAGAACGTCCAAGACGTGGCAATGATGAGCGCAATCCATGGCACGCGTCCGTATGCAACGGTGAGCACGGCTATTCCGCCAATTGCAAACGACACCGCTACGCGCTGAATGCCACGGAGCTTTTCGTGCAATACGAAAACGCCAATCACGATGGTGAGTACTGGGGCAATGAAATAGCCAAGTGCAGTTTCGATGACGTGATCGTTTACTACTGCCCAAACGTAAGTTGCCCAATTAATAGTGAGGAGCACGCTTGCGAGCGCGATGCGCAGCAAGAGCTGCGGGTTACGTAATGAATGCAGGAGTGGCTTCAATCGTCGATTTGCCAACATGACAACTACCAACACCACAACTGATGATGTAATTCTCCAGCCAATCAATTCGAATGGAGCAAAACCATGTAATTCTTTCCAGTACAACGTGAGGGCGCCCCAGATGAAATACACAGAAAGGCTCTGCGCAATTGCGGCCTGCGATGTTTCTGGTTTTGTAGCAGGCTCAGTCATGATTCGTTCACGCTAGTCCCGCAGGTAGCCTGTAATGAGTGGACATCACCACAACTCCCGCATGGTCCGCTGCGCTTGACAGTGCAGCCGCAATTTCGCAGACAACGCTGAAAGACCTATTTGCCCATGATTCAGCGCGCGCTGAAACCCTGAGCATTGAAGTACCAATTGGCCAGGACGCCTTGCTCGTTGACTTCTCTAAACAAAACGTTGATGGAACTTCATTACGGTCGTTGATCGCTCTTGCCGAACAGGCTGGCGTAGAGCAGAAGCGTAACGACATGTTTGAAGGTGTTGCCATCAATGGCACCGAACAACAGCCTGCACTGCACACGGCATTGCGGGCACCGTTAGAAACCTCCGTCATCGTTAATGGCGTTGACGTGATGGAAGAAATTCTTCGCGTGCGCACGCTCGTCAGCGAATTTGCAGAGTCTGTTCGCTCGGGTCGTATCAAGGGCGCCACTGGCAAGAAGTTTCAGAGCGTCATCAACGTAGGTATTGGTGGAAGCGACCTTGGACCGACACTGGTTCACGAAGCGCTGGCATCGACGAGCGCTCCGGCAGTTCGTGCACATTTTGTTTCCAATATTGACCCAACAGATGTTCGCACGGTCTTGCAAAAATGCGACCCAGAAACAACTTTTGTTGTGTTGTGTTCAAAGTCGTTTAGTACAGCAGAAACACTGAGCAACGGTCACATTATTGCGCAATGGATTTCTGATGCAGTTGGTGCCGCAAATATTTCGAAGCATTTTGCTGTTGTCTCGGTGTATCCAGAAAAAGCAGCGAGCGCTGGTCTGCAATCTGACTACGCATTTCCCATATGGTCATGGGTGGGCGGTCGCTATTCCGTTTCATCCGCAGTAAACCTGGTGAACGTCATTGCGTTTGGATCACATTCATACGATCAGATGCTCGCGGGAATGCGTTCGATGGATGAGCACTTCATGACCGCGCCACTAGATCGCAATGCACCGGTGCTGATGGGCATGTTGAATGTGTGGAATCGCTCGCTATTAGGGCGTGAAACCCGAGCAATGATTGCCTATTCCACAGCATTGAAGTCGTTTGCTCAATATGTGCAACAACTTGAAATGGAAAGCAATGGCAAGCGCGTGATGGCCGATGGCAAACCAGTCTCAATGCCTACTTCGCCAATTGTGTGGGGCGGTGTAGGAACGAATGCCCAACATGCGTACATGCAGTTGTTACATCAAGGCACATCTGTTGTGCCAGCAGATTTCATCGGTGTAGCGGCAACACCAACCCGTGATGTTGAGGCGCAAGACGCGCTTGTTGCCAACCTGTTTGCGCAGACTCAAGCGCTGGCATTTGGCAATGCAGCCGAGCCGCATCGCACATTGCCAGGAAATCGACCAAGCACAACGCTGATGCTGTCAGCGCTTACACCGCACACGCTGGGGGCACTCATTGCCCTGTATGAGCACTCCGTGTTTGTGCAGGGTTGTGTGTTTGGCATAAATAGTTTCGATCAGTGGGGCGTTGAATTGGGGAAAAAACTGGCAGCCGAAGTTTCAGCTCAGATTTCTGCGCCAAACCAAACTGGCGGTGCCGACTCATCCACCGCGCAATTGGTGCAGTGGTACAAAAAGCACCGTCTCAACACCTAGTCTGTGCGCTGTGGCGGAGAAGTATTCACAAGCAGAGCGAATGATCAACCTGCTCGCACTGCTCGTGCAACGCAGCAAGCCAATCACGCTGAAGCAAATTCGCCAAGAGCTTGTTGGCCAATACCCGGAATCGGATACTGCAGCGCGAGCAGCCTTTGAGCGCGACAAAGGAGATCTGCGCGCTCTCGGAATTCCTATTGAACTCATCACTCTCGGCGGCGATCAAGCCGGCGAAGGTGCATACCGGGTGGACCGCAAGAGTTTTGAACTCGGCGATTTAGGTTTAACCGACGAGGAGCGTTCTGCACTGCAATTTGCGATGGCAACTGTTCGGGTAGGTGCAAGTCACGGCGATGAAGCGCTGTGGAAACTCGGTGGAGAACGTGCGCTCAATGCGCAATCAACCAGTTTGAACATTCAGTTGGACGACGAGTTGATGACCACGCTTGCAGACGGAGTTGTTGAGCACCGAACACTGACGTTTTCATATAAAGGCGAAACGCGAAATGTAGACCCATATGGTTTGTTGGCCCGAGCGGGTTTTTGGTATCTCGTTGGATTTGATCATTTGCGTAATGATCGACGAACATTTCGGATCGATCGCATCGACGGGGAAATTTCTGTAGGCGATCGCAGATCGTTTAATCGTCCAAAAGATTTTGATTTACAAAAGGCCGTACCAACGGAAGCTGAGTTACTTGCTGAAGGTCACGGCGAAGATGCAGTTGCAACCGTGTTGGTAGATGCAAGTTTGGCAAATGGTGTGCGCTCGCAGTTTGGCAAACAATCTGTGGTGAAAGAACATGCTGATGGCGGTGTGGAATTTGCCATTCCGTGTGCAAATCTCACCGCATTTCGCGTGTGGCTATTTGCCATGGTCGATCACGCAACAGTCGTTGGCCCACCACGTGTTCGCAAACAAGTGGTTTCGTGGCTCACCGAGCAGGCAGGTGGTCTCTAATGGCAATGCGTAAATCACGCCGCGGGCCACGAGGTGCAGCTGAGCGCGTTGAAGGATTGTTGGTCATGTTGCCGTGGCTCATCAGCCGCAAGCGCGTGAAGCTTTCCGATATGGCGAAGCAGTTCAAACTGAGCGAAAAAGAATTAATGAACGATTTGATGATGGCAGCGATGTGCGGTGTTCCTCCGTATACGCCAGATGCGTTGATCGATGTGTTCGTTGACGAAGGTGAAGTCGTAGCCGAAGTTCCGCTGATGTTTTCACGACCGTTGCAACTGAACTCCGCAGAACTCTTCGCGTTGCAGGCAATGGGTAGCGCAGCATTGTCTATGCCAGGTGCAGATAAAAAGGGCCCACTCGCCTCGGCTCTCAAAAAACTGCAACCGCTACTTCCAAAGGGCGATGCCGTTGTTGAAGTTGATATCAAGGCGGTGAAGTATTTGGCAGAAGCGCAACAGGCTGTTTCTGCAGGTCAATTCATTGCGATTGACTACTTCTCACCAATTTCAAATACGCGCTCCTCACGCACTATTTTCCCGCGTGCTGTGTTCGAACAAATGGGGCATTGGTATGTGCGTGCTGACGACGATCAGTCGGGCGAAATTCGCAACTTCCGCGTCGATCGAATCCAAAAGTTCACGGCAACTGGCAAAACTTCGGATCCGCTGATCGAGGGCATTGGCGATGAAGTCGATTTCTTTGGAACAGATATGGAGACGGCAACATTGCTGGTGCGGCCCGCAGCATTGCGACTGGTTGAAACGTATCCGTATATTTCACGCGAACTGCAAAGCGACGGAAGCGTAAAAATTGAAATGGCTGTTGGTTCGCAGAAGTGGCTGGGTCGATTGTTGTTACGTGGAGGCGATGCCATCGATGTTCTTGAACCAACCAAATGGGTGGACTTAGGCAAACACACTGCGCAAGCAGTGTTGAACCGTTACAGCTGAGTTATTTCAGCGCAATGCTGGCCAGTTGGCTGGCGTCAGTGACGTTGGCTTTGGCAAGCAACATGGGCAACAGTCGTGCAGTGACAATTGCATCGGCAAGGGCGTCGTGGTTGGGAACGTCGGTGATGCCGTAGCGGATAGCAAGTTGACGCAAGTTGTGTGGGTGCGCTTTATTTGGGTCGAGTGATCGTGAAAGTGTAAGCGTGCAGATGGGCTGCAGTACGACAAGCGGATGTCCGCAGCGTTGTGCTTCGGCGCGAAGAAAACCAAGATCAAATTTTGCATTGTGAGCAACAAAGGTTGCGGTTTTCAACTCGGCTGACAGGCGATCGAGTGCTTCATGAATAGAGATGCCCTTGCGCAACTTCCAACGCGTAATGCCATGGATGTGATGTGCACCAAGCCGGCCTGGTTTCCAGAATCGACGCTTGATGTAGGTAGAGAATTGGCTTTCGATGGTGCCGTCTCCGCGCACCACAACAATGCCGAGTTGCAGCATTGAGCACGTCGTAGGGGACAGACCGGTGGTCTCCGTATCGACAACTGCGAACCTCATGTTCGCTAACGATTCGCTCATGTTTGGCACAGTAAGCGAGGGGTGTTCTATTTAGAAGCGAGAGCCTTGGTGAAGGACTCGCGGTCAAAGTAGTCCCGCCACAATGCGATTTTTCCGTTGCTCACCACGAATAGTCCAGCAATGTCGAGTTCTATCCAGCGCCCGTCCATTTCAAAGCGGTCGGTGCGTTCGTTCATGACCACACCGTGTTCCATGTCGC
>JBAXBR010000009.1:0-34332 GCA_037141855.1 Actinomycetota bacterium
CGCGAGCGGTAGTTGTTCATGACCTTGCGGTTCACTTCCAACAACTTGGCTGGCACATTGCGGAAACTGGTAGCGGTTGGAACCGTGAGGCTCTTTTCCATGTTGGTTGCAATTGCAGCCGACACTCCGCGCAATGGTTCTGGCTCGCCATCGGGAACAATTTCCGACATTGAAATTTTTGGAGCCGGCGGTTCTACGCCGGGCGAAGTAACAACTGACTGTGGCTTTGCGCCTTCTTCACGCAACTCAGGTGGCAGCGCAGGGCGAATGATTTCGGCCGTGCTGTCAACCTTTGGCGCGCCAGCAGGTTTGAAGTCGCTAAAGAACTCTTTCCAGGTATCGCCGACCGAGTTTGGGTCTTCGCGAAAACGCTCGTACATCTCTTCGACAAGCCATGAATTGGCGCCAAATTCCTCGGGCTTAGACCGATCAAGCATCGCCCTCATCGTACTCTGTGTCTTTCGACCACGACCATCGGCGATTCCAAAAAGCCTCATAACATAAGGGCATGAATCGCTTCACCAAGATTTCACTTACCGCTGTTGCCGCCGCTGTTGCTCTTTCAGCTTGCGGAGGCACAACCACCAGTACCCCGCAGACTTTGCCTGCAAACGTTGCACTTACTGTGCGCGCAATTCACGGTTTGCACTTCGATAAGAACGCGTACGAAGCAACCGCAGGCGACATTGTTGTTGGCTATGTGAACGATGACACTATTCAGCACAGCCTGATCGTGGTGAAAGACGGAACCAAAGTTGCCGACTTCGCGCTTGCCGTTCATCAGAAGAGCGACGTCGATTCAGGGACAGTAAATCTTCCAGCCGGCAACTACGTCATCATGTGCAGCGTGCCTGGCCACCAAAACATGAAAGCCGATCTCACCGTTAAGTGAGACCGGCTTTCGAAAGAAAGTTGATTACAGGTTGAGTTAGCGAAGCAAAATTTCTGACAACGCTACAAACACAACCCACAAAATTCCGCTGGTGATGAGCGCATTTTTATGGCTCTCATACATCCATAACATTTTGTTACCAGCTTTGATGCCACCGAAGATTCCGATTGCATTCAATTCCAACAACGCAACAATTGCGATTGCAATCATCATGAGCAGGTTTGCATTTGACTTGGTTGCAGCATCAAAAGCTTGGGAGTACATGTGTGCTGCGCCAACCATGAAGAACAACATGCTTACGGAGAAGATCATGTTCTGGCGTGATGCGAGCAATGCTTTGCGGCCAGCTGTTGGTGCATCGGCATTTGCTTCGCCACCACCCAACACGTTTGCTGCGTTAGCGAGAACGATCTTCTGGTTCTTCCAGATGATCATCCATACGTTTGCTGCCATCAAGATACCGATGGTCATACCAATGGAAATTGCTACGTCATGACCAACATGGTTCACACCATCGGTGGTTCCCATGAAGTCCTGCCAGTAGTTCTTCACTGCACCAGTGATGAGAATTCCGGTTGCAAGTGTTGCGATTGATGCCCAACGGAACCACCACAAAGCGCGACGTGCGACTTTGTCGATCGTGATATTGCGAGCCTTACCCTCGTCGCCATAAGCAGCGAGTGCTGGAACTTGTACCAAGTTGAAGTAGTACAACAACCCGATCCAGGTAACGCCAGCAAGGATGTGTAGGTAACGGAACAATCCGTCTCCGAGTAAATCTCCACTAAAAAGTTTCATGTAATGATCCCCTTGTATAGGTAGGTGTGAGCGAAAATCGCCACTCCGCTTGGGTTCAAAACTAGCACTGCCCTTCTCTGGGCCGTGGCTACTAGTTTGTAGGCGTCATGGCTGCTGAATTCATATATACGTGTTACAAACTTGCCCGCTTCTACCCACCCGACCGCACGGTTCTGGAAGACATTTCGCTGTCGTTTTACCCGGGTGCGAAAATTGGCGTTATTGGATCGAATGGCAGCGGTAAATCCAGCCTGTTGCGCATTATGGCTGGCGTTGACGATGGCTATACCGGCGAAGCACGCCTGACCCCTGGGTTCACGGTTGGAATGCTTGAGCAGGAACCAATCCTTGACCCAAACAAAGATGTGCTTGGCAACGTGATGGACGGCGTTGCACCAATTCGCGATTTGCTCACGCGCTATGAAGAAGTAACCGCAATGTGGGGCGACCCCGATGCAGACTTCGACAAAGTTGGCGCGTTGCAAGCAGACCTGGAAGCAAAAATTCAGGCAGCCGATGCATGGAGTTTGGAACGCAACGTAGAAATTGCAATGGATGCATTGCGTTGCCCACCTAACGATGCTGATGTCACCAAACTTTCTGGTGGTGAGCGTCGCCGCGTTGCTTTGTGTCGTTTGTTGCTGAGTCGGCCCGACCTGTTATTGCTCGACGAACCTACCAACCACTTAGACGCAGAAAGCGTTGACTGGTTGGAGCGCTTCTTGCAGGAATACCCAGGCACTGTTGTGGCAATTACCCACGACCGTTACTTCCTAGACAACGTGGCGAAATGGATTCTTGAACTTGATCGCGGTCGCGGCATTCCGTTTTCTGGTAACTACACCAGTTGGTTGGAACAGAAACAAGAACGCCTTGGTAAAGAAGAAAAAGCAAACGATGCACGCAAGCGCACGTTGCAACGCGAACTTGAATGGGTGCGCATGGCGCCAAAGGCTCGTCAGTCAAAAGGTAAAGCGCGTCTTGCTGCATATGAAAAATTGCACGCAGAAGCACAAGCTTCCGATGGTGTTAGCGACAGATTAGAAATAATGATTCCTGCCGGCCCGCGTTTGGGTGACACCGTGATTGAAGTGAAGAACTTGGTGAAGGGCTTCGGCGACAGAATGCTGATTGAAGACCTCACCTTTTCGCTTCCACCTGCAGGCATCGTTGGCATTATCGGACCAAACGGCGCGGGTAAGACCACGTTGTTCCGCATGCTCACTGGTCAAGAAGCGCCAGGCTCTGGAACCATCACCATTGGTGACACCGTGCAAATGAGTTACGTGGATCAAAACCGCGACACGCTTGATGCTGATGCAACCGTGTACCAAGAAATTACAGATGGTGCCGAAACATTGAAGATTGGTGGACGCGAAGTTCATGGACGTGCATACGTTGCAAGCTTCAACTTCAAAGGCAGCGACCAACAAAAACGTGTTGGCGATTTGTCAGGTGGAGAGCGCAACCGCGTGCACTTGGCCAAGTTGCTGAAGCACGCTGGAAACGTTCTGCTGTTGGACGAACCAACAAACGACTTGGACGTAGACACACTGCGCGCATTGGAAACCGGCCTTGAATCGTTCCCTGGTTGCGTGGTGGTTATTTCGCACGATCGCTGGTTCCTCGACCGCATTGCCACACACGTGTTGGCATTTGAGGGCGACAGCCAAGTGCGTTGGTACGAAGGTAACTTCAGCGACTACGAAGCATGGCGCAAGAAGGAACTGGGCGTTGCCGCAGACCAACCACGCCGAATTAAGTACAAGCCACTCGCCCGTTAAGGAATTGGTATGAACTCTGCTCTTAAACGCATCCGCATTATCTGTGCAGTGGCCTTTGTGTGCGGAATTGCAGGCCTCATCATTTCTTCCATCGCTGGCAACAATGTTGGCGTTGTCACCACCATTGGCTTAACAACATCGCTTGCAGCCATTGTGTTGCTGACTGCTTCAACTGTTGCAAATCGTCAGCGCATTGATGCGTTTAACGATGCACTTGCCGAACAAGTTGAAGGCCAGATTGGCGCGCTTCTTACAGGCGGCGCGAATGAAGAGAACGTGCGCAAGTTGGTGAGCGACGCGATCAATCTTGGACGTAGCGCTTCGTGAAATTAACCGACGGCGAACTGGCTCATTTTCTTGCCGAAGAAACCGGTAAACGTTTGATGGCAGTTCGTGAGCGCTTGTATAACGAAGGCGCTTCAACCTGGTACGCAAAAGATGTTGGCGATGCTGCAGCACAACATTTCATTGACGAAACACTTGCCGAACACCGACCGAACGATGCCGTGTTGTCGGAAGAAGCAGCAGACGATTCCGATCGAATAACTGCAGACCGTGTGTGGATTATTGACCCACTGGACGGCACGCAGGAATACAGCGAGTTCGATCGCGCTGACTGGGCCGTGCACATTGCACTGTGGGAACGCAAAGACGTAGACGGCAAACCATCTGATGAAGGAAGCATTACGGAAGCTGCAGTTGCATTGCCTGCTTACAACATGACGCTGAGCACGCATCAGTTGCCAAAGACTCCAGACCGACATGATGGCAAGCCAAGACTGGTGGTTTCGCGTAACCGCGCGACGCGAGAAGCCGTAATTGTTGCCGAGGCGTTGGACTGCGACGTTGCCAGACTTGGCTCCGCTGGTGCAAAGGCCATGGCCGTGGTGCTGGGCGAAGTGGACATTTATGTGCACGCAGGTGGCATGTACCAATGGGACTCGGCTGCACCAATTGCCGTGGCTGCAGCGGCCGGATTGTTCACCAGCCGAATTGACGGCACGCCTCTTATCTACAACCGGCGTGACGCGTGGCTCCCCGACCTGGTCGTGTGTCAACAACATCTCGCACAACAAGTCATTGAGGCCCTTCGTGCGGGCAGACTTAGTGCGTGACATCCCCCGCTAGTTCAAGCCCAGCTGATTGCGCTTGGGGCGCATTCGATCAAGTTGCACCGTGGGTGCTTGACCCGAACAACATTTCCTGGGAAAAACAAGCCATCGAATTGCGTGTATCTGCGCAACGTGAAGTTCCTGTTTTAACCACACCAACACGCATACCACCAGTTGCACGTTTGTTTGTTGTGGTGTGGGTGTTGAGCAAGGCATTGCTGCCATGGTTCATTAAAAAGAAGTTCAGGCCATTTGCAACGCCAGAAGATTCACGCGCGTACATTTCGCTACGCATGCGCAAGGCCGTTGAACGCCTTGGTTCTACGTACATCAAGCTTGGGCAAATTATTTCTAGTGGCGAAGGCTTGTTTCCTGTCGAATTAGTAAAGGAGTTCAAACTGTGCCGTGACCAAGTGCCAGCAATTCCATTTGAGTCGGTGAAGAAAACCATTGAAACCGAACTTGGCAAACCACTGAACGAAGTATTTTCATTTATTGACACCACAGCACTTGCTGCGGCATCAATTGCTCAGGTCCACTTGGCAACGTTATTGACCGGCGAAGAAGTTGTCGTAAAAGTTCAACGCCCAACGGTTTCAAAAATGGTGCGTAAAGACTTGCGTGTCATGGCATGGATTGCACCGCACTTAGTTGGTCGCATCAAAGTAAGTGCGCTTGCTAACCCGCCAGCACTCGTAGAACTCTTTGCCGAAACCATTGTTGAAGAGCTGGACTTCCGCATTGAGGCTTCCAACATGCTGGACGTTGCAAAAATGTTGTGTGAGCTAAAGCAAGACCGCTACATCATTCCTCGCCCGCACCCAACGCTTGCAACACAGCGCGTGTTGGTGATGCAACGCCTCAGTGGTTTCAAGTTTGACGATGTTGTTGGCATGAAAGATGCCGGTATTGATACACATGCGGTGATTCGCACAGGCATGATCGCATTTATGGAAGGCGCCATGATCTACGGCGTATTCCACGGCGACTTACACGGCGGAAACCTGTTCGTCATGCCTGACGGACGCACCGCGTTGTTGGACTTCGGCATTGTTGGTCGTTTAACAGGCGCACGACGCATGGCGTTCTTGCGCTTAATGCTGAACGCCACCACCAACAATGTTGTTGGCCAAGTTGAAGCGTTGCGCGACCTTGGTGCGCTGCCAATGGACACCGACATTCACGCCGTGATTAAAGACTTGAACCTGGGCGATGCAGCCATTGACCCAACATCGCTATCGGGCGAAGAACTAGTGCAAGAAGTACAGCGCATTGTGAAAGCACTCATGGGTTACGGCGCACGCATGCCAAAAGAATTGATGTTGTACGTGAAGAACATGGTGTTCCTCGACGGTGCAATTGCCCGACTTGCACCAGAGCTTGACATTCTGGCCGAAATCACCGCTATTTCAATGCTGTTCGCAGAGCGCCACGGCGAGCGCCTTGGCCGTGAACTTGGCGTGGATCACACGGCCATTGAGATCAACCTCGACAGCGTGAAAACTGGAGTTTTAGGTGTTGATTCCTCGGTGAATTCACTGACCTACCGCGACTTGCAAGCACGTCGCGAACTGATTCAAAAGCGAATGCGGGATCACGTCGGTCGTTGATCTAGTTTCATGTGCCGTGAAGGCACGTTCATGAGACTTGTTGTTGCGCGATGCAGCGTGGTGTATGAAGGTCGCCTCGACACATCGTTACCTGAAGCCACTCGCCTATTGCTGGTGAAAGCCGATGGGAGTATTTCGATTCATGCAGATGGCGGCGCATACAAACCGTTGAATTGGATGAACCCGCCGAACACCATTCGCGAACTAGATGACCGTTGGGTGGTGACCAACCCCAAAGGCGAAACGCTGACAATTCACTTGCATGAAGTGCACTCCGATTTCAGTCACGAACTTGGCGAAGACCCTGGCCTCACTAAGGACGGAGTTGAAGCGCACTTGCAAGTGCTGCTTGCAGAGTTGCCAGAAAGCATTGAACCAGGCCTTACGTTGATTCGACGCGAGTACCCCACTGCAGTTGGGCCAGTGGACTTGTTGTGTCGCGATGCGAACGGTCAAACCGTCGCTATTGAAATTAAACGCCGCGGCGAAATTGATGGCGTTGAACAACTGACTCGATACATCGATTGTTTGCATGCCGACACATCGCTAGGTGCGATTCGCGGGATATTTGTTGCGCAAACCATTAAGCCTCAGGCACGCGTGCTTGCAGAAAGCCGTGGCTTTGGTTGGTGTGAAGTGGACTACGACGAGTTGCGCGGTAAGAAGAGCGACGAACTCCGCCTGTTCTAGTTATTGATTCGCTGCGCCGCGAGACGATACGCAATCAAATCATCACGCTTATCAATTGATAAAACAAAGACCATTACTCGATCTTCAATTACTTGGTACACCAATCGATGCCCAGTCTTGTCGTTTTTGATTTTGTAACACTGCTGAAGGTCTCCGTGCAAACGCGCACTATCAACATGTGGATTCTTGAGTCGCGTTTCCAGCTTTTTCTTTAGTAACAAGCGAACGCTGTTATCAAGGCCCTGCCACTCTTTGAGTGCGGCAGGATGAAACTCGAGCTCGTAGGCCAATCTCTACAACTCTTCAATTTTTACTTTTATTGCTTTACCTTTTTCAGACATGCGCTTCTTCAACTTTGGAGCAAGTTCCAAATCGAAAATAATGTCTGCGATTTTTTCGTATAGTTCTGGCGGAACTACGTAAAACGACGGCTTGTTATTCGTCAACACCGCAAACGCACGATTGCCGGCTTGCGCAACTGATTCGTTCGGATTCTTTTTGAATTCAGAAATGCTCGTGGTTACTTGGGTCATGATGGCTTCCATATGGCTACCTCCTTTCGCTCTAAATATAGTGCGAAATTTGGCTCTAATTACTTCTGTAAATAGGACAGCCAGATGTGTGCCAGTTAGGGCATTGTGCGGAAGAAAAGAGCGGAACTAGCCCGCGGACAACTACTTCTTTTGTGGTTGCGGCCAGGTGCCGTCGCGGCCGTCCATGCCTGCATTCAAGCGAGCCTTCGACATGAGCTCTTCAACAATTGGACCAAGCGCAGTTGGATCTTCAACCGGCGCATGTGTTGGACCACGATGCCAACCTTCAGCAATTGCCAACACTTGACCACTGGCTTCGAACACGCGACCCGTGATGTCTTTAGATTCTGCACTTGCCAACCACGTAACAATTGGTGCGATCCACTTTGGTGAACGCTGTTCGCGCTCTTCTTCGGTTTCTGGAGCTGGCCCGAGGTTTTCGGTCATGCGCGTAAGCGCAACTGGCGCAACTGCGTTCACTGTTACTCCGTAGCGAGCAAGTTCGAGTGCTGCAATGGTGGTGAATGCTGCAATGCCAGCTTTTGCTGCGCCGTAGTTGGTTTGACCAACGTTGCCGTAAATGCCCGACACCGAAGAGGTATTAATGATGCGGCCATCCACTGGATGACCAGCCTTATTGCGATCGCGCCAATATGCAGCCGCCATGCGTGAAGGAGCAAACGTGCCCTTCAAGTGCACCTTGATAACGGCGTCCCACTCTTCTTCGCTCATGTTGGCCATCATGCGGTCGCGCAAAATACCTGCGTTGTTCACCACTGCGTGCAAGTCGCCAAAGGTTTCGACTGCGGTGTTGATCAGGCGCTCGGCGCCTGCCCATGTTGAAATGTCGTCGCCGTTGGCAACCGCGCGGCCGCCCATGGCTTCGATCTCATTGACCACTTGCTGGGCTGGCGATGTGTCGCCGCCACTGCCATCTACACCTGCGCCAATGTCGTTGACCACGACCAATGCGCCATGCTTGGCAAGACTTAATGCGTGTTCACGGCCAATACCGCGGCCCGAACCAGTGACAACTACTACACGACCTTCACATAAGCGACTCATAACGACTAACCCTAGTCTCTACCCCGTGCCCGAAACTTTGTCGAACACCACTCCTGCCATGCAGTGCGACGTGGCAATTGTTGGTGCGGGACCAGCGGGAATTGCAGCAGCACTCACCTTGCGCAAGTCTGGTTACGACGTTGTTGTGGTTGACAAAGCAACGTTTCCCCGCGACAAATGTTGCGGCGATGGATTAACCACCGGCGCATTGCGCATATTGGAAGAACTTGAATTTGACCCAAGCACTGTGCCTAGTTGGACAGTATGCGAAGACGTGCGATTGCGCTCACCAGGCGGTCGCGAAATGCACATGCCGTTGCCACATGGAGCCGGACAGTTTGCGGCCATCACTCCACGCATTGAATTAGACAACGCACTCGTGCAACAAGCTAAAGCTGCTGGTGCGCACGTGCTTGAAGGACATTCATTCACTGCAATTGATAACTCGTCGCGCGATTTCGTAACGATCGATGTTGAAAACATTGGAACGATTCGTGCACAGTTTGTTATTGCAGCCGACGGCATGTGGTCGCCAGTGCGAAAAGCTCTCGGGCTGTCGCAATCGGGATACCTCGGCGAGTGGCACGCGTTTCGCCAGTACGCAAGCAACGTGACTGGCTCGTCGAAAGACCGCTTGCATGTGTGGTTCGACAAAGACTTGCTGCCCGGTTATGCATGGTCGTTTCCGCTAAAAGGCGGTCGCGCAAATGTGGGCTTTGGAATTTTGCGCGGAGGTAAATATTCCGTACAAGAAATGAAAGACCTGTGGCCGAACCTGTTGCAACGCCAACACATTCGCGAAGCACTTGGAGCAACTGCGGTAATGGAAGACCGCCACACCGCATGGCCAATTCCTGCCCGCGTCACCACGGCAACACTGAGTAGCGGTCGCGTGATGTTTGTAGGCGACGCAGCATGCGTAACCGACACATTGACGGGTGAAGGTATTGGACAAGCGTTGTTGTCGGGCCAACTTGCCGGTCAAGCAATTGTTAAAACGGGAAACCGCGAGGCATCTATCGCCCGACGCAACTACGAGAAGTTGATGAAGCAACACCTATTTGCGGACCATCGCATGAGTGTGACTCTTGGCAAAGTGTTGCAGAGCAGCATCGGCGCTCGGGGGGCACTCCGGCTTGCGAGCCTTACGCCATGGACACGTCGCAACTTTGTGCGCTGGATGTTTGAGGACGAACCACGCGCCGCTGTGTTCACTCCACGCCGTTGGCACAAGGGCTTTTTGAAGCGTGACGGCGCCTTCAAGAACTACGGTTAGAGCCATGCGTACACGCCTCACCGACATGCTCGACATCGAATTTCCCATCATGCTCGCAGGCATGGGTGGTGTGTCCTACCACCGTTTAGTTGCAGCGGTTTCGGAAGCAGGCGGACTCGGCACTCTTGGTGCAAGCACCATGCAGGCCGGCGAATTGGAAGATGAAATTGCTGGTGTGAAGAAACTGACGAACAAAGCATTTGGTGTGGACTTGCTAACCGCACTTCCCCACACGCTCGAACGCGATGTTGATTTGATTATTAAGAGTGGTGCGCGAGTGTTTGTTGCAGGCCTTGGTGTGCCACGCGACATTATTGATCGCTTGCACAAAAACGGTGTGCTCGTTGGTTCGATGTGCGGAAAAGTTCGACACGCAACTGCAGCGTACGAAAGTGGCTGCGACTTTGTGGTTGCGCAAGGCACCGAAGGCGGCGGACACACAGGCACGGTTGCAACGATGGCGCTGGTTCCACAAGTAGTTGATGCTGTTGGCGGCAAAATGGTGGTCGTTGCTGCGGGCGGTTTGTTTGATGGCCGTGGACTTGCTGCCTCGCTTGCCCTTGGTGCTGATGGCGTGTGGATTGGTACACGTTTTATCGCCACACACGAAGCGCGCGGTGTAGATGGATACAAAGAAAAACTCATTGACACACTTGAAGACGGCACCGTGATTACGCGTAGCTACACCGGAAAAACTTGTCGAGTGATTCGCAACGATTGGACAAACAAGTTTGAAGAGCACCCAGAAACATTGCAAGGGTTTCCGCAACAAGCCATTGCCTCGATGCAAGCCGGAGTGAACCACTTGGGTTACCCAGAAGGAACCAAGGTTGATGTTGAGCAAGAGTTCATGCCTGCTGGTCAAGGTGTTGGCGCAATTAAGAGCATCGTGCATGCAGGCGACTTGGTGCGCAGCATGATGGCAGAGGCCGAGCACTCGCTCGACCGCATTCAAGCAATGCGCAAGTAACTGTTTCTCAATGGGAGTCCTTCGCTCTAACGCCAGTGTGCGCAATCTATTCATTGCGCAGAACGTTTCGGTTATGGGTGACTATTTCACGTACGTTGCCCTCGTTGGATTAATTAAAGAAGCAACCGACTCCACATTCTTGGTGTCGCTGGTGTACGCCGCATATGTGCTGCCTGCGTTTTTCTTCTCGCCAATTGCTGGTCCAATCGTGGACAAATTCGATCGACGCAGGATCATCGTCGTTGTCTCCGCACTACAAGCCATTTGCGGTATTGGGTTCTTACTGTCGAATGCCGATCGCATTTGGCTTGCACTCATAACTCAAATTGTCATTTCGTCTCTCGCAGTCATCACATTTCCGGCGTTTGGTTCGGCGTTACCCAACATCACCCGCAACGACGAGGAACTGCGGCAAGCAAATGCGTTGTTCGGCTCTAGCTGGGGTGCCTCGGTATTTATCGGCTCTGCAGTTGGCGGTTTATTTGCAGCAACGTTTGGCAGAACGGCAACGTTTGCAGCCGACATTGCAACATTTGCAGTGTGTGCTGGGCTCATTGCACTAATCAAGATTCCGATGCAGGAACGCAAAGCAGATGCCAAGCGCGAACCGGTTCGACCAATTGCCGATATGCGCGAGGCATTCCATTACGCCAAAGAGAACAATGTGATTTTTGCGCTTATGGCTTCGAAAACCACTCAGGCAGTAGGCGCTGGCGCAGTTGGCCAACTTGCAGTGCTAGCCATTGATGCCTTTAACACGGGAGACGGTGGTAGCGGACTGCTTCTTGCCGCGCGTGGCTTAGGGGCTGCAATTGGCCCGTTCATTTTCATGCGCTTTGCTCGCAACAACATGCCGCGACTGTTGCTGTTGTGCGGAGTTGGTGGAGTGATGTGGAGCATTTTCTATCTCGCTGCTTCAGCAAGCCCAACGCTTTGGCTCGCTGCAATTTCCATCGGCGCAGCCCACGTTGGTGGTGGTGCAATTTGGACAATGGCTAGTTATGGATTACAAACCAGCACAGAAGATCACATTCGCGGTCGCGTACTTGCTGGTGACGTGGGCTTTGCCATGCTGGTTACTGGACTGAGCAGCCTGGGAACAGGAATTCTTGGCGAGATATTTCCTATTCGAATTGCTATTGCACTCGTTGCGGGAATCTCGGGACTGTGTTCGCTTTCCTACTTGTTAGGAACGATTGGCCTTAGGAGGCGTCTGCGCAGCGCGATGCGGCTTCAATCAGCCTGACCGAACGCGGGTCGGTAAACATCGAACTGCGCATTCTGTTCATGATGTAACTGAAACCCATCTGTCGGTTTGGGTCGGCAAACGACACCGAGCCACCCATTCCTGCGTGACCGTAAGTACCTGGAGCATCGAACGCCAACTTTTCACTTGGCGTTACGAAGCCCATGGCAAACGAGCGCATGTTTTGCAAGCACAAATCAATTTCCCCTACTGGAGTTTGTTGCACCGTCATTTTTTTGCGTGTGTCTTCAGTGACTAACCGAACGAGTCCATTCGGTGTTTCTGTTTCAGTAAACGTTGCCGAATACATGGAAGCCAAACTACGTGCATTGGCAATTCCATTTGCTCCAGGAACTTCGGCCGCGTGCATGTCTTGGCGATTGAACACTCCCTTCACATCCATTCCTCCACCCAACGAGAATGCCGAAAGCAATTGTTCGCTTTGTGCAGGCGCTGGTTGCGACGGAGTGGAAGGCACGCTTCCCTCTTTGCGTGGCCATCCGGTATTTACGGGTGACACGCGATGTTCAAGATGCTCGGGAAGACCAACATAGATTTCACCGCCAAGTGGGTTGGAAATTTCTTCGGCAATAAAGCGACCGATGTTTCTGCCGTCAACACGACGCACCAACTCGCCAGCCAACCAACCAAATGTGATTGCGTGGTAACCGTGCGTTGAACCGACGGGAAACAGCGGTGCCGTGTCGGCAAGTCGCGCCACCATGGTGTTCCAATCGAGCACTTCTTCATACGTCAGCGACCCTTCCACGGTGTACAAACCGGCCTGGTGCGACAGCAATTGAGCAACGGTGACGTGCTCTTTGCCATGTGCTGCAAACTCTGGCCAAAACAACGAAACGGGTTCTTCGTACGACAACAAACCACGCTCTACACACATTGCAACCGCTGTTGCCACAACGCCTTTTGTGGTGCTGAACACCAACTGCAATGTGTCCAGTGTGTACGGCTGTGTTGCATCTCTATCGAAATAACCGCCAGCAATATCGACAACACATTTACCTTTATGAAACACCGACACGCCTGCGCCAATGTCTTCCCGGTTGTCAATGTTGTGCGCGAAGGCTTCTGCTACCTCCGACCATCCGTCGGCAACGAAACCTTCGTAAGCCACGACTACTTAACGTCGTCCATGAGGCTGCGTAGCAATTCAACTTGCTTCAAAGCATCTGGACCAATTGGGTTCACTTGCAACACGGTGACGCCCGCTTCTTTGTATGCAGCCAAACGCTCTTTGATGAAACTCTTTGGCCCAACCAAGTGCGAGTTCAGCAACCAATCCGCAGGAATTTTTGCAGCGGCTTCTTGCTTCTTGCCATCTAGGTACAAGTCCTGAATTTCAACAGCTTCTTGTTCGAAGCCATATGCCTTGCAGATGTCGTTGTAGAAGTTTTTTCCACGAGCGCCCATGCCACCGACATACAACGCAGTGCTTGGTCGAGCGAAGTCCAACACTTTTTGTTGGTCTTCGCCGGTGAGTGATTCGTCGATGGCAAGCATTCCGCCAGCCTGAATGTCCATCTTTGGACGTGATGCATCGCGCTTGGCATAACCAGCCTTCAACGCATCGCCCCATACGTTCTTATATTTTTCTGGGTAGAAGAAAATTGGCATCCAACCATCTGCAATTTCTGCAGTTGCTTCAACGCTCTTGCCCATGAGGCTTGCCCACCAAATTGGAATGTCGTTGCGCACTGGGTGGTTAATGAGTTTCAATGCTTTGCCAAGACCAGTTCCCTGACCTGCAGGCAATGGCACATCAACTGTTTTGCCTTGATACGACAATGGCTTTTCGCGCTTCCATACTTCGCGACAGATGTCGATGTATTCCTTGGTGCGTTGTAACGGCTTTTCGTACGGCATGCCGTGGAAGCCTTCAATAACTTGTGCACCAGATGCACCAAGTCCAAGCACGAAACGACCGTTGCTCACGTAGTCGCAACCCGCTGCTGTCATGGCAACAAGTGCTGGTGTGCGCGAGTACACGTTGATAATGCCAGTACCAATTTCTATTTTGTTGGTGACCGCAGCAAGATAACCAATTTGTGAGATTGCGTCGTATGAATACGCCTCTGCCACCCACACCATGTCGAGACCAACTTTTTCAAGCTCAACAACTTGTTTTGCCGATGACTGAAAGTCGGAGATGTAGTTGATCATCATGGAAAGTTTCATGGTGATGAGACTAGATGGGGCTTAGTTGACTTTGCGAGTTCGACCTTCCCAGAACGGTGCACGCAAGTCTTTCTTCAGGATCTTTCCGCTTGGGTTACGCGGCAAAACGTCTACCCAGTTCACCGACTTCGGGCTTTTAAAGCCCGCCAGGTGTTGCTTGGCAAAGGCGATGATTTCATCCTCGGTAACCGCGACATCAGGCTTACGAACGACCATTGCCTTTGGCACTTCGCCCCACTTTTCATCGGGCACACCAATGACCGCCACGTCGGCAATTGCAGGGTGAGCCATAAGGGCGTTTTCTACCTCAGCCGGATACACGTTTTCGCCACCAGAGACGATCATGTCTTTCACACGATCGAAGATGTACACATAATTTTCTTCGTCCAAGTACGCAGCGTCACCAGTTTTAAACCAACCATCGGCAGTAATGGACTTCGACGTTTCCTCGGGCATGTTCCAGTAGCCCTTCATTACTTGTCGGCCCTTCACCCAAATTTCGCCAACTTCGCCAACCGGCATGTCGTTGCCGGTTTCGGAATCGACAACGCGCAGCAACATTCCTGGAACAATTTTTCCGCACGAACGCAATAGCTTGCGCTTTGGCCCGGTGAGATCGTGATCTTCTGGCATGAGGATGGTGGTTGCGCCAGTTGTTTCAGTGAGACCATAAATTTGCATGAAATTAGTCTTAAACGTTTTCATCGAAGCAGCGAGTACTTCTTCGGAAATCGGTGAAGCACCATAAGCAATGAGTTCAAGACTTGAGTAGTCGGCTTTGTCCACATCGGGAACCATCAACATGAACTGCAACAGTGCGGGTACCAAGAAGCCGTGAGTAATGCGATGCTTGCCAATAAGTGTTACCAACTCGGCTGGGTTCACATCACGAACAATGACCGACTTCGCACCAAGAGCCATACCAGCAGTGGCCCAACCGCCACCACCAATGTGAAACAGTGGCATCGCAACCAAGTTCACCGTGCGATCGGTGAACTGCCATACCTCTGCTGCGAACGGAATGAGCGCAAAGAAGTTGGTGTTAGTGAGCATGACGCCTTTCGGCCTGCCCGTTGTTCCACTTGAATACAACTGGAACGCAACGTCGTCTGCCGCGATTGGTGCATTTGGATCTGATGTTGCTCCGCTATTTGAGAAATCTTCATATGACGGAAACTTGCTATGTCCACCAATGACCACAATTGTCTTGGCGTTCACAATGTCGCCTGCAATTGCGTCGAGTACAGGAACGAAATCTGGTCCCACAATGAGCACCTTGGCTTGCGAGTCGTTCACGATGTATGCAACTTCTGGCGGAGCGAGGCGCCAGTTGATATCCACACTGACCGCGTTCAGCAATGCGCACGCATAGAACACCTCGAAGTGGTCAATGCCGTTCTTGTCTAAAAAGGCCACGCGATCTTGCGGACCCACTCCAGCTGCCTTCAGCGCATTTGCCACCTTGCATGCACGCACATACAACTGCCCCCATGTTTGGGAGCGGTCACCTTGAATGAGCGCCACGTTGTTCGGCTGGCTTGCAGCGTGCGTACGCACGATTCCTGCAATGTCTCGAATGTCAATAGTCATGTTGCAGAAACTAGTCTTGGTGAAAATCGAGCACAAGGGAGCCCCTAGATGAACACTGCAGATCTTGGATATGACGGCAAAGTAGCCATTATTACGGGCGCAGGCGGTGGCCTTGGACGCCAGCACGCCTTGTTGATGGCCTCACGTGGGGCACTCGTGGTGGTGAACGACCTGGGCGGCGCAGTTGACGGCAGCGGCAGCGACAAAGGCGCCGCGCAAAAAGTGGTGGACGAAATTATCTCGCTTGGCGGCGAAGCTGTTGCCGACACCAACAGCGTGTCAACTCCTGAAGGTGGCGAAGCAATTGTTGCTGGCGCAGTGAAAGCATTCGGTCGCGTAGACATCGTCATTAACAACGCAGGAATTTTGCGCGACAAGAGCTTTCACAACATGGACCCATCACTGATGAACCCTGTGTTTGATGTGCACTTGAAAGGTGCTTTCCACGTAACACAACCAGCATTCGTGTTGATGCGCGAGCAGGGTTACGGACGCATTGTCTCCACGTCGTCGGCTGCCGGAATTTTCGGCAACTTTGGTCAAACCAATTATGGCGCAGCGAAAATGGGACTTGTCGGTTTCACTCGCGTGCTTGCAGTTGAAGGCGCGAAGTACAACATCAAGGCAAACGCCATTGCTCCTCTTGCGCTTACCCGCATGACCGAGAGTTTGTTTAGCGGTGCCATGGCCGAGAAGTTGCAGCCTGGACTTATTTCGCCGATCGTTGCGTACCTTGCACACGAAGAGTGCCCAGTAAGCGGCGAGGTGTACAGCGTTGGTGGCGGACGTGTTGCGCGCGTGTTCATTGCTGAGACCGAGGGCTACCACAACCCGAACCTGACCATGGAAGATGTGCGCGACAACTTCACTCAAATTCGCAACGAAGAGGGATACAAAGTTCCTGCCAACATCGGCGAGGAAACATCCATGTTCCTTCCGTACTTGAAGTAACACGATCGCACCACTGTGATCACTGCCCACGTTGCATCTAGCGATGGCGTGGACATTCCTATCTACGACTACGCGCCAGGCTCACCGCTTGGCAGCGTGTTGTTTTCGCACGCCACTGGGTTTCACGGACAATGCTTCAACAGCACTGCCGCGTTGCTTGCAGAAAGCGCGCATTGCTATTCGTTTGACTACCGCGGTTACGGCGATGCAACACTGCCCCACGACTGGAACGTGACATGGGGCGGTTACGGCGACGATGCACAAGTTGTTGCGCAACACGTAGCGCGCGACAGCGGACCATCGATTGCGTTTGGACACAGCATGGGCGGCGCTGCGTTAGTGATGGCCGCATTGCGTGAGCCCGAACTGTTTCGCGCACTGGTGTTGTTTGAGCCAATTATTTTCCCGCCCGTTGTTCGCGAAACAGGTAAAGCTGGCGCACCAAGCCCGCTTTCGCAAGGCGCGCGCAGACGGCGAGCAACGTTTGCATCCTTCGATGAAGCGATTGCCAATTACTCGTCTAAACCGCCACTGAATGTGTTCACTCCAGAAGTGTTAAGCGACTATGTGCGCTTTGGGTTTAACAGCAATGCAGACAACACCGTTTCACTGAAATGCCAGCCAGAACACGAAGCACGAACCTATGAGTCGGGTGCGTTACATGAGACATGGAACGACTTGGCAAAACTGCGCATGCCCGTGTGGATAGTTTCAGGTGAAATGATTCCTATGTCTCCCGCCGAATTCGCCAAGCCACTTGCTGATGCAATACCGGGCAGTACGTTTGTGCAGTGGGACGACCTCGGCCACTTCGGACCAATGCAAGACCCACAGCGCATTGCTGAACTGATTTCCTCTATAGAAACGACACTGGCATGACCGCATGGCCTATTCCCGAAGCACTCTCGCCATCGAGCACCAGCACGTTTCAGAACTGCCCACTGCAATTTCGCTTTCAAAACATTCAGAAACTTCCGCAACCGCCAAGCGTTGCTGCAGTAAAAGGCAACGTGGTGCACCGCGCGCTCGAATTGTTGTTTGGACTTGAGCCAGCGCAACGCACCGAAGAAGCCGCACTTGCATTTACACACACTGCACGCACCGAATTTGAGCCAACGTATGACATCACCGGGTTAAACCTGAACGAAACTCAACTTGAAGCATTCTGGAAAGACTGCGATGCGTTAATGACGAGCTACTTGCGCATGGAAGACCCTAAAGCCGTCAATGTTGTAGATGTTGAACTATGGGTGCAGGCACCAGTGAACAACTTCGGATTACGCGGATTTGTAGACCGCATTGAACGCGATGCCGAAGGCAACCTTGTTATTAGCGACTACAAAACCGGCAAGGCTCCACGCGAACAAGACGTTGACGCAAAGATGCAGCAACTACACATGTACGCCTACATGCTTCGCGAAATGCGCGGCGAAGCACCGGCCAAAGTAAGCCTCATGTTCGTGAAAGACGGCATTCGGCACACACGTGCAGTGACCGAACAAACCATGAAGTTTGTGGTGACCAAAACCTCGGCGCTGTATAAAACCATTTCCAATGCATGCACCACAGGCAACTTCCCCACAAAGAAAAGCGCACTGTGCAACTACTGCTCATTTAAAGACTGGTGCCCAGAATTTGGTGGCAACCCTGCCGATGCCGAAGTTGGCGCTGCGGTGAAATATCCTCGTCCTGCCGCATGACTTTTGACCCAACTGCCCGATTCGAACGCTTCGACAACGCGGTAGACGGCGCGCTCGAACACATTCGCGATTACAAATTCGTCAAAGTGGTGTTCAGCATTGCGAGCGCTGTAGGCGACTTTGGAATTTTGTGGCACATCGTTGGATTACTACGAGCCATTGGCAGCGTTGATCGCTTTCAACAAGCGCTGGTGTTTTCCACCATGATCGGCATTGAAAGTTTGTTGCTGAACCAAGGAATCAAGCGGCTGTTTCGTCGCAGTCGTCCAACCAAAAGTGGCGATGAGCGGTTTGCGTTGCGCACACCGCGAACCTCGAGCTTCCCAAGTGGGCATGCCTCGTCGGCATTCTTCTCGGCCCTCGTACTGACCTATTTCTTCACCTGGCCGTGGGTGGTGCTGTTTTACGTGTTTGCGCTGATCATTGCCACCAGCCGAGTTGGAGTGCGCATTCATCACGCCAGCGATGTGGCGGGTGGGGCAATTGTTGGAAGCCTGATGGGTGTTGTGGGCTTGGTGTTTTTAAACGCTATACATCTGTTATGACCTCAACTCCAATGTTCGCGCTCACGTACGACTACCGCTGCCCGTATGGCCGCATTGTGCACGACCATGTGTCCACTGCGCTGAAAGCTGGCGCAGCGTGGAATGTGAAGTTCACTCCGTTCTGCTTAGGTCAGGCACATGTTGAAGAAGGTGAAACCGATATTTGGGATCGTCCGCAAGACGACACCGGCATTCTTGCGCTGCAAGCATCCATTGCCGTGCGCGACACACAGCCCGACAAGTTTTTGAACATGCACCACGCGCTCTACGAATACCGCCACACACAAAACGGAAATTTGCGCGAGCGCGCACCGTTAAGTGAAGTGATTAGTGAACACGGCGTAGATGTGGACGCCATGTGGGCAGAAGTAGACAGCGGTCGCCCGCTTGCAACTATTAAAGACGAGCACACCGCTTATGGCCGCACGCATTCGGTGTGGGGCGTACCAACCTTCATTGTTGGCAGCAAGGCCGTGTTTGTTCGTTTGCTGGACCGCCCAATGGGAGACGCACAACTTGCGACGTCAACTATTGATCGCATTCTTGACAACATCGGTTGGGACATACTGAACGAGTTCAAGCACACTTCGGTTCCTCGATGAACCACGACATGCCTCGCTTTGAAGATCGCATGAGCGATGCCGAGGCATTGATGTGGAGAGCAGAAAAAGATCCGTTCCTTACTTCTACGTTTGCCAACATCACCATTCTTGATCGTGCACCAAACTTCGATGCATTTGTTGCACGCATGGACCGTGCTTCGCGAGTAATTCCGCGTTTGCGTCAACGCGTGCAACCAGCGCCTGCATCGCTAGGCCCGCCGCGCTGGGTTGCAGACACTGAATTCAACATTGCGCATCACGTTCGTCGCATGGCGTTGCCTGCGCCTGGCACCGTGCGACAGTTGCTCGATCTTGCAACACTGCTTGTTGCCGACGCATTCGATCGCACTCGCCCACTATGGCAATTCACGGTGATTGATGGACTTGAAGGCGGCAAGTCGGCTGTCATTCAAAAGTTGCACCACACCATTACCGATGGCCAAGGTGGCGTTGCACTGTCGATGCAGTTTCTTGACCTTGAACGCAATGCAAACCCACCGCCCCCACTTGACCCTGCGCTGTTTAGTGAGCCAGGGCCAAGTACAACTTCTGCTTCCGACTTACTGAACTCGTCGTTTCAAGACGTGATGCGCGCACCGCTCGGTGCATTGCGACAAGTGCGCGAGTTATTGCAAGACCCATCGCAACTGCCTGCACTTGGCACGCAAGCCGCTGCCACTGTGCGCGGACTGATGAACGAACTGAACAGCGTTGACCCTGCTCGCTCGCCACTGTGGACACAACGTTCGTTGCAACGCCAAACCGAAACATTGCGTGCGCCATACCGCACCATGATGGACGCCTCGCGTGCACTTGGTGGCAAGTTGAACACTGCGTTTCTCACCGCTGCCGCCGATGCTGCTGGCAGCTACCACCGCAAACTTGGCATGCCGGTTGAATCACTTCGCACCAGCATGGCCATTAGTACGCGCAATGAAGACTCGGGTGGAAACGCATTCACCTTGGTGCGCATGTTGGTGCCAACTGGCGACATGCCGATCACCGAACGATTCGCTGCCATTAGTGAATTGATTAATTCGGCGCGTGAGGGTTCGAAGAACGCTCAACTAGACACGTTGGCAACAGCATCCAGCCTGTTGCCCACTTCGGTGCTCACACGCATTGCCCGCACGCAAAGCCAAACCGTTGACTTTGCCACTTCAAACGTACGAGGTGCTGGAATACCGCTGTACATCTGTGGCGGATTGGTGCTCGAGAACTACCCGCTTGGGCCACTAGGCGGCGTTGCCTTCAACCTGACCATGCTCAGTTACAACGGCAGTTTGGACATGGGTCTCAACGTTGACAGCGAAGCGGTTGCCTACCCTGTGTTGTTGAAACAGTGCATCGAACAGTCGATGCAAGAACTAGCAAGTTATGCGCCGAAGAATTCGGCATCATCACGCGGCGACAATGCGCCTACGAAGCGACGACGCTTCAGGCTTGCGTGGTGGAAGAAGCGTTCGCAGTAAGCAAAACGCGAACGTCGAGCAGCAAGTCTGCTACTTCGTCGGTTGATACCAATTCACGGTTGAGCATTTTGGCGAGCGCTTCGTCGATGACGGTGAGTGCTTCGGTGATTACTGCTGCTTCACGGGCTTCGGTCATGTCCTTGACCATACCCGACCGGTGCTACGAAGACATGACTCTGTGCATAACATCACAACCATGGAATTACAGGGAAAAGTAACTGTCGTCACAGGTGCCGCCGGCGGAATTGGCAAAGCGCTTGCTGAGCGCTTCCACGCTGAGGGAGCCAGTGTGGTGCTGGCAGACCGCGAGGCGGCGCCACTTGAAGCCACTGTGGCGAAATTGAACGCCGTTCGTCCGAACAGCGCATTTTCAGTCGCCGCGAATTTGGGCACCGAACAAGCAAATGCCGAATTGGTTCGTGCATCAATTGAAAAATTCGGTCAAATCGATTTATTTTTTGCCAACGCAGGAGTTGGACTGGGCAGCGACCTGTCGACAAGCGAACAAGATTGGGACACTGCGTTCGACATCAACTTCAACGCACATCGCTGGGCTGCAAAATACTTGTTGCCCGATTGGCTTGCACGCGGCGAAGGATATTTCTGCAGCACCGCTTCTGCTGCTGGACTGCTGTCACAAATTGGTTCTGCCCCATACACCGTGACGAAACACGCTGCAGTTGCGTTTGCCGAATGGATGTCCATTACCTACGGCGGCCGCGGAATTTTGGTCAGTTGCCTGTGCCCACAAGGCGTAAACACCAACATGTTGAAAGGCGCAGACAACAGCAACGACGGCCCTTCGGGCAACGTGGTTCGCGTAGCCGGTGGCGTGTTGGAGCCTGAAGAAGTTGCGCAAGCTTGCGTCGACACCATTCGTGCAGAAACGTTTTTAGTGTTGCCTCACCCAGAGGTTGCGCAATACATGGCGTTGAAAGCAACCGAGCGCGATCGTTGGCTTGCCGGAATGCGCAAGCTGCAAAAGCGAGTGCTTGGCGTTTAACGAAACTCTGGCAACAGCGTGGCGAGTTCGCGCCACTGAGTTGATGGCAATTCAATTAAACCTTCGGTAAGTACCTGCACCGACACATGTGATGCGCCTGCATCGAGATGTTCCTTAATGCGACCGCGTACTGCGTCGAGTGTTCCCCACGCACAAATTGCATCAACCAACTTGTCGCTTTGGTTTTTAATGTCGTCTTCGGTGAAACCTTCGCGCAACAAGTTGTTGGCGTAGTTCGGCAAGCGCGTGTACGTGCCCATGTAACTGCGCGCAATTGCTCGTGCCTTTGTTGCATCAGTTTCCAAAATGACTGCCTGCTCTGGCGCAAGCGTTGGGCCGTTACCCAAAATTTCGCGAGCAACTGCAGTGTGTTTCGGAGTAGTGAAATACGGATGTGCGCCATCGGCACGCTCGCCTGCCAACTTCAACATTTTTGGACCAAGTGCAGCCAACACGCGATGCAATGGAGTGGTTGGCTCGGCAGCCACAAACATTCCCTTGTCCATTACGTCTAGATACTCGACCATGGCCGAATATGGCTTCACGTATGCGGTTTTGTGCAATGACTTCACCATGTTGCCGTGGCTTGCGCCAATACCCAAGAGGAAGCGATCGGGAAAAGCCGATGTGAGAGTTTTCTGGCCAGCCTGCATGGTGGAAGCTGTACGTGCGTACATGGATGCAATGCCAGTTCCCAAAATAAGTTTCTTCGTTGCCGACAACAAAATTCCGGCGTGCGCAAATGGTTCGCGACCAACCGCTTCAGGAATCCACACGGTTTTGAAACCCAACTCTTCAAGTTCTTGCACTGCTTCACACGACTTAGCCATTGGTTGGCCATCCAGTGTCCATGTCCAAATGCCAATTTTTCCAAGTTCTAACGGTGTGGTCATGTGATCACTGTAATTCA
Source organism: Actinomycetota bacterium (assembly GCA_037141855.1). Lineage (GTDB taxonomy): Bacteria > Actinomycetota > Acidimicrobiia > Acidimicrobiales > Ilumatobacteraceae > UBA3006. Next base: position 22,943 of record JBAXBR010000009.1, read on the forward strand.
CACATCACTGCGTATGCACCGCTCGAGCCAGCTTCTCTTGTTGTTTCTCTTCACATTCGCATTACTGCTGTCAAGTTGCAGTACGGCGTCACCAACCACTTCACCCAACTTGGCAACGGTGAAGCACGTGGTGGACGGCGACACCATTGATATTGCAATTAGTGGAACTACTGAACGCGTTCGCTTCATTGGAGTAAACACACCCGAAACCAAGCACCCCACGAAAGGCGTGGAGTGTTACGGGCCGGAAGCCAGCGCATACACCGAGCAACTGCTTCCTATTGGAACAAAACTTCGTGTGGAACGCGATGTGGAAGCACGCGATAAATACGGCCGATTATTGCTGTACGTGTACATCGCGAACAGCAACGTATTTGTAAACCTGGACTTGGTACTGAAGGGCTTCGCGAGACCAATGGTGTTTGAGCCCAACACGGCACACAAAACCGACTTTGCACAAGCCGCCACGCAAGCAGAGCTACACAACGTGGGTTTATGGCAGGCCTGTCGCTAGTAGCGTTTACGCGGTGAGCACACCATCGCATTCACCACAACTCGCACTTGCTGAACGCCTTGGCCATAAAGCCGACGCGAAGTTAGTGATTTTGAGTTGCGACGACCTTGGCGCCTTTCATGCAGCCAACGTTGGTGTGTACGACGCATTGCGTAAAGGTTCGGCCACATGTGCATCGCTGATGGTTCCTGCGCCGTGGGCAAAACATGCAGTCATGAACTACAACGGTGAAGACATTGGCGTGCACCTCACCGTTAACAGCGAGCACGAGATGTACCGCTGGGGACCACTCACCTATGCGCCATCGCTGCAGTCGGGCGAAGGCGGTTTCCCGCGCACCATTGACGACCTCTGGGAACACGCAGACCCAGCAGAAGTGTTGCGTGAATGCCGCGCACAAATTGCACGCGCTCTTGAATGGGGCATCGACGTCACGCACCTTGCGCCGCACCTCACTGCAATTACCTTGCGACCACAATTTTTTGATGTGTACATCGAACTTGCAGTTGAATTTCAATTGCCTGTGCGCTTGCCTTCAACACTCACCGAAGCTCAAGCCGGCTTTCCATTCCGCAAACTTGCCGCCGAAGAAGGCGTGCTCTTCCCCGATCACTTCGATCACGACTGGCGTGAAGGTAGTCGCGAGCGTGTGTTGAATTCGTTGCGCAACTTGCAACCGGGTGTTACCGAAATACATGTGCAACCGTGTATTGACACGCCAGAAATTCGTGCGCTTGGCGAAATAGCAAACGGTTGGATTGACGATTACAACTTCGTAGTGAACGATGCTTCGCTGAAACAAGCAATAGTTGACAGTGGTGCAACCATGATTGGCTATCGCGCACTTCGCGACGCTATGCGTGCAAAATAGTTAACGCACGCCGCGAAAAATATCGTCTTCGTACTCGCCCGCTGCAAGCGGCGGCGTCGGTACTAACGATTTTGCCAACACCCAGTCTTCGTACGGGTATGTTTCGGCAAGTTCAGAATCGCTGAGACCAAACCAAAACGGTTCGTTTTCATCAATTTGCGTGCGATGTGCGCGCAATGCTCCAGAACGCGCGTAGAGATAATCGCCAATCAATAATCGCGTGGTTATTCGGCTGTCGAGGTCTGGTCGTTCGAACCACGAATCGTCAAACGGCGAAGACCCACGCAGGCGCAACAACGCTTCATGAATTGCGGTGAGTCGCATGCGCGACCATGCCGAGTAATACATCTTCAATGGCTGCCACGGCTCGCCGGCTTCTGGATACCACTCGTCATCTGCTGCGCGATCGAAGGCAATGATGCTGATGTCGTGCACTTTCACGTGATCGGGGTGCGGATACCCGCGTTGATCATCGTTGTATGTAATTAACACGTGCGGACGTTCGCGACGAATAATGCGCACCAACCGGCCCACTGCTTCATCCTGGTCGGCCATATGAAAACAATCGGGATGATTGTTTGCCGGGCTGTCCAACATTCCAGAATCGCGATAGCCAAGCATCTCCACGTGATGGAAACCAATTACTTTCGCTGCCTTTTCTAATTCCGCAGGTCGAAGTTGCGCGAGCAACTGTTTTTCAGCTTCGCCTTCTAACCCATGAAACGGTTGTCCAGGTTCTTTCAACGCAGGGTTCGCAACGTCGCCTTCTTCACCGCCTGTGCAACACACCAAAACGGTTCGCGCACCTTGTGCTCCATACATTGCCAAGGTGGGTGCGCCCTTTGAGGCTTCATCGTCGGGGTGTGCGTGCACTGTCAGCACACAAAGCTGTTCATCGGGTTGCAACACGACATGCAGGTTAGTACTGCATGTCGTAACCTTCATTTGTGACACGTTTTTCTGGAAAATCTTTTGGCACAGTTGCACTCCTTGGAATCGGCGCCCTGCTGCTTGCCTCGTGTTCACACGACGGACGAAATATGAATCCGCCATCGGCTGACCAAACCGAATCCATTGCGATCGCCACCACTGTGCCTGAGTCCCTTGGCACCGTGCCCACATTCACCATTGCGGCGCCGTGGGAAGAAGGCGGACCAATCGATGCGCAGTTCACCTGCGATGGCTCCAAACTGTCGCCAAGCTTTGACATTGCGGGTTTACCAGTAGGCACCATTACCTGGGGCCTGTCGATCGTTGACCAAACCGCTCTAGATGCCGTGCATTGGGCTGCAGCCAACATCGATCCTGCAATTAATCACGTTGATGCGGGAGTGGTACCTGCTGGCGCAGTGCAATCGCTGAATCGCGTACAAAAGGTTGGCTATGCGGCGCCATGCCCAAAAACCGGAGAACTGCACACCTACGTGCTCACCGTGTATGCCGTTTCTCAACAACTGGAACTGACCAACGGAATGGATGCCGAAACCATGCTGAAAGCACTCGAAGCTGGAGCGCTTGGCATTACGTCCATCACATTTACCGTCACCCGATAACACCCGATTAGCCATATTGGTAAAGGGCAACCTGTCAAGATGGTGTCATTGACCAATCAGCCGCTTCCCTCCCAATAGGGGTATTTAAGACCGATATTGACGGTCGGTTGACGACGGCAAACGAGACGTTCCGCGCACTCGCACTCGGTGGTGCAAGTTTCACTCCAGGCGTTGCGCCGTGGGTAAACGCACAGCCTTCCGACCGCGCAATCGCAGAAGAAGCATGGCAGCGCTCGCGCGAAACAGGTTCTGCATTTGGCATCGAATTCAAACTGTGGAAACCCGACGGCGAAGTGTTTTGGTTGAATATTTCGACGCAACCAATTCTTGGTGCGAAGAAAGAGATCACTGGCTTTGTTGGCACTGCACACGATGTAACTGAAGCAGTAAATCGCAGAGTGTTGAGCAATCAATTGATTGGCTTGCTCGACACCAGTGCCGATGCGGTAATCGTGTTTGACCCACGTGGCAAATTGTTGTTCAGCAACGACGGAGCACGAAACCTCATTGGAGTGAGCGAGCAATCTCCAGCAAGCGACGCGGCAACACAAATGTTTATTCAAGCCATTCGTGATCAGGTTCCACGCGAAGTGATTAATTCGCCAGCAAATAACAAGTGGGAAGGCGAACTTGGCTTTCGCAGCCCAGACGGAATTTTGCGCACCATGACCTTAGTGCTGCAAATTGTTCGGGAAGCAGATGGAACCATCCAGCACTATTCCGTCATTGCGCGCGACATCACCGAAGCAAAGCAATTGCAAGATGAATTGAATTATCAAGCAACGCACGACGCACTGACCGGGTTGCCAAACCGCGTGTTATTCCTGCGCAAGTTGTCGGAAGCGCTCGAACGCAGCGTGACCACAAAACGCGGCGTGTCGGTCATGTTTGTGGACTTGGACAAGTTGAAAGACGTGAACGACAACATCGGTCACAACGTTGGCGATCAGTTGTTGAACTCCATTGCTAAGCGACTGGTCAGCGCCACTCGCCCAAGCGACTTGGTTGCGCGCATTGGTGGAGACGAATTCGTAGTGCTATGCGATGGCCTAGGCGACGAACACATTGCCATGGATGTTGCAGAACGCGTGCGTCAAGGCATTACCGGCCAAGTCATTTTGCAAGGCGTTGAAATATTTACCAGCGGAAGCATCGGTATTGCCATGGCAACGCCGGCATTGCTTGCAGAGGAAGCACCTGCAGACGCTGCGGTAACGCTGCTGCGTAACGCTGACACCGCCATGTATCGCGCCAAGCAACGTGGTCGAGGTCGATGCGAAATGTATTCCGATGAAATGCGTCGGAACGCAAAAGATCGCGTCACATTGTCTGCAGAACTTGAACGCGCATTGGCTAAGCGCGAATTGTTCGTGGTGTATCAACCGGTTGTTTCAACGCACACCAGTCGAATGGCAGGTGTTGAAGCGTTGTTACGTTGGAATCACCCAGAACGCGGCGTGCTCACTCCGCCAGTATTCCTGGAGCTTGCAGAAGAGTCTGGATCGATCGGGCCAATTGGCGACTGGGTCATTCGCCAGGCATGCACCGACGCGCGCAAATGGATGGATGAAGGAATCGTTGAGCGCTCGTTCATGGTGCACGTCAACGTTTCGACACGCCAACTGAGCGAAGCAGCATTCGTTGAGCGCGTGATGGGAACGTTGCGTGAAACCAACGTCGACCCGGCGCACCTCACGCTTGAAATTACCGAGAAGACCATGTTGAACGACAACCCTGCCGTCATGCGCACACTGAATGCGCTGAAGCGTCTTGGCGTGAAACTTGCGCTCGACGATTTTGGAACGGGATATGCATCGCTTGCTTACTTACGTGACTTCCCTGCCGACTTCTTGAAACTTGATGGCACATTGGTTCGCGACATTGGTCAACACGGTGGAGACGACCCAATCGTTCGCTCCATCATCCAGCTTGCGCACTCACTGAACATGAGCGTTGTTGCCGAATGGGTATCAACCGAAGATCAAAAGCAACGTTTGCGATTGCTCGGTTGCGACTTCATGCAGGGCAACAAAGTTGCCGAAGCCGTTGAAGCTGAAGCTCTAGGGATTCAGTTGCGGTCGCGGACCAGTTCCGTTGAAGAACGCAATTAATTCACCAGAGCCTTTGCCCAGCCGCAACACCGAATTACTTCCGACTGTGTCGCCGTACACGTCGAGTGGGAACGAAACAATATTTCCACCCGCCGCAGGACGCATTTTTTTTGCGAACTCAATGAGGTCGAGGTTGTTGTCAACAATGACTGCCGACAGCCCACCTTTCAACACGCTGCCCGCCTTAAACGGATTTCCCGACACACCAATTACCGCGCTTTTCGCTAACGCCTGAACGAACCCGCGCTGCCGCGACGAACGACCGATGTCGGATGAACCGTCAATCTGCCATTCGCCGTCTACCTTTTGCTCAAAATAACGACTGCGCGCATACGCAAGTGCTTGAACACCATCGAGTGTTGAACAGCCAGCCTTCATAAATAAACCGGTGTGCTTATCGCGCGATGGATACTCAACGCACACACTTACGCCACCCACTGCTTCGACAATGCGCTTGAATCCTTGGAAGTCAATTTCGACATAATGATGAATAGGAATGTTGAGTGCCCGTTGCACAGTTCGAACAAGTACGTCAGTGCCTTCTTGATACGCAGTATTAATGCGCTGTTCGTTTTCGCCGTTACCAATGGCAACCCACAGGTCACGCGGAATAGACAGCAATGAGACCGTTCCCGTGCGTTTCACATAATGCATGACCATCAACGTGTCACTGCGTTGACCACCAATATCGGAGGCACCACCAACGTTGCCGTAGTCCGCATCACTTGGGTCTGAACCCACTCGCGAGTCTGAACCTACGAAGAGATAATTTTCGAATTCGGCGTCTGCTGGCGACAACGCGGTTGTAGCCGTATCTTCGCGCTTCACCGTGTTGAGGTCGGCATTCACCGCACGAACCACTCCCACTGCACCAAACAGCGAAACCGCTAGCGCAACAAGCGCCGAAGTGGCAAGCGAATGCATCCACGTTTTCTTTGCGCGCGGTTGGAAAATTATTTCACTCACTGCACGAAACGGTAGTCGCTATTGCGCACGCAAATGGACCACGTCGCCTGTGTCGATGTGGTGCGAGATCGCACAGTCATCGAGCACAACAAGGCGACCATCGCTCTGCACTTCAATTGCTCGTCCCTCAATAATTACGCCTGTTGCCGTTTCCACTCGCACTGCTTGGCCAAGTGTTGCGAGTGACGCCGAATATTGTTCGTGCAACTGTTCGGGCGACAAAACTTCAAGTTCGTCGATCACGCTCAGCATGTTGCGCAATAACTCAATGGGAGTTGTCACGCGATGTGGCGCTGCCTGTGATAACGACATCGCGTCTGGTGGCGCCCAATTCACATTCACGCCAATGCCGACAACCACAAAACCCTGCGCGCCTTGCGCCAAAATTCCCGACACTTTTTTATTGTCGATCAGCAGATCGTTTGGCCACTTCATGTCGGGCAACTCACCCGTGAGTTGCTTACACGCACGTGCCGCGCTCATACCCACCATCTGCGTGAACTGATGCAACGGACGCTCAAGAGTTTCGTTTATGCGGAACAACAGTGACACCAGAAGGTTTGCGCCGGGCTCAGCAACCCATGTGCGGTCGAGGCGACCCTTGCCTGCCGACTGAAAATCGGCCATCAGCACGCTGTGATGTTTGGCTCCTTCGCCCCCCAATTTCACCAAATCGGTGTTCGTGCTCCCCGTTTCGGCAACCCGTGTAACCCACCACCCATTGGGCCATTGCTCAGCGGCATCGGATTGGTTGGCTTTGGTGTTGCCCATTAGGCAAAGATAGACCCTCGTGCTGAAGAAAATCCTCATTGCTAACCGTGGCGAGATCGCCGTTCGAGTTATTCGAACCGCTCGCGAAATGGGCATCGCCACCGTTGCTGTGTATTCCGAACTCGACCGCAACGCGCTACACGTGCGACTCGCCGACGAGGCATACGCGCTTGGCGGACAAACTGCAGCCGAGAGCTACTTGAACACGGAAGCCATTCTTGATGCCATTCGTAAGAGCGGCGCAGACGGAGTTCACCCTGGATACGGATTCTTTTCGGAAAACGCAGACTTCGCTCGCGCCATTACCGAAATGGGAGTTGCTTTCATCGGTCCTCCACCAGAAGCCATCGTGGAAATGGGCGACAAGGTTTCTTCGCGCAAAGCAGCGTTGCGTGGCGGTGCACCAATTGTTCCTGGCACCACCGAGTTCGTTACTACCGCAAAAGAAATTCAAGACTTCGGAAATGATTTTGGTTGGCCACTAGCAATTAAGGCTGCATTCGGTGGCGGCGGACGCGGCATGAAAGTGGTGCAGTCTGCAGATCAAGTGCAGGAAGCAATGGACTCCGCACAACGCGAGTCGAAAGCATTCTTTGGTCGCGACGAAATTTATGTTGAGCGCTACCTCACCTGGCCGCGCCACATTGAAGTACAACTAGTTGGCGACAAGCACGGCAACGTGGTGTGGGTTTCCACCCGCGACTGCTCGGCACAGCGTCGACACCAAAAACTGATTGAAGAAGCCCCAGCTCCAGGACTACCTGACGGTGTTGAAGAAGCAATGGGCGAAGCAGCCGTGAAGGCCGCCAAAGCTGTTGGCTACTACAACGCTGGAACTGTTGAATTCATATTCCAAGACAACGACTTCTTCTTCCTTGAAATGAATACACGTTTGCAAGTTGAACACCCGGTTACGGAAGTAATTACGGGAATCGACTTGGTGGAATGGCAAATTCGTGTTGCCAGTGGCGAGAAGTTGCCAATGACGCAGAAACAAGTTGCTGCGCGTCGCAACGGACACGGCATTGAAGTTCGCATTAACGCAGAAAACCCAACTGCCGGAAAATTCCTTCCATCGCCTGGAACGATTACCAAGCTGACAACGCCCGATGGTTTCGGCACACGTTTCGACGGCGGATACGAAGCTGGCGACACCGTGAGCCAGTACTACGACAACTTGGTCGGCAAATTAATTGTGTGGGGCAAAGATCGCGACACCGCGATTGCTCGCACCATCCGCGCACTTGAGGAAATGGTGATTGAAGGCGTGCACACCACCATTCCTGCAGACCTCGCAATACTTCGTCACCCTGACTTTGCGGCTGTTACACACAGCACGAAGTGGGTGGAAGAAACACTTGATCTATCGGGCATGGTGAGCACCACAGGCGGCACCGCAACAAACGATGAAGGTCTTGTAGAACGCGCCACCACCATCGAAGTGAATGGCAAGCGCTTCGACGTGAAAATGTGGGTGCCAGAGTTTGCAAGTGGCCCTGTGAAAAAAGCCAACAAGCCAACTCGTGGTTCGGGTGGCTCGAGCGGTTCTGCAAATAGTGGTGACGTTGCTGCGCCAATGCAGGGCACCATCGTGAAAGTTTCCGTTGAAGTTGGCCAGGAAGTTGCGGTCGGCGATTCGGTAGTCGTGCTTGAAGCAATGAAGATGGAAAACCAGATCACTGCTGAAAAGGCAGGAAAAGTCACCAAAGTCAACGTAAAAGTTGGCGACAAGGTGGGTTCTGGCGACATCCTCGTCGTAATTGAATAAGCGCTAATCCAGCCGCGCGACTAGTTTGTGTGCGTGACAAGCGTGCCAGAGAACGAAGAAATTGCCCCAACGCCAGAGGCTGCAGCAAGCGGACTCGCAGCCGAGCGCACTCGTCGCATTAACCGTATTGACGCCATGCGCGCAGCCGGCGTTAACCCGTACCCGTACCGCTTCGATCGCACACACACCCTCGGCGAAATTCGCGAACAGCATGGCCACCTTGAAGCGGGCAATGAAACCGACACACGTGTCACCGTGGCCGGCCGAATTCTGTTGAAGCGCGACCAGGGCAAACTTATTTTCTGCACCATTCGCGATCGCGCCGCAGACATTCAGTTGTTTATTTCGAAGTCAGTTGTTGGCGACACCGAGTTTGATGAAATTAACGAACTCGACCTTGGCGACTGGGTTGGAGTAACCGGTTTGGTGATGACCACGCGCAAAGGCGAACTGTCCATCAAGGTAGAGAGTGCACAGTTGTTGTCGAAAGCAGTTCGACCATTGCCTGATAAATGGCATGGACTGACCGACGTAGACACGCGTTACCGCCAGCGCTACGCCGACCTGATCATTAACGAAGAAGCGCGTCGCACGTTCGAAATTCGTCACGCCACCATTGCCAGCTTTCGCAAGACACTGCACGACAACAAGTTCATTGAAGTGGAAACACCAGTTCTACACATGGAAGCAGGCGGCGCTCACGCTCGCCCATTCCTTACGCACCACAACACGCTCGACATGCAGTTGTTCTTGCGCATTGCTCTTGAACTGCACTTGAAGCGCCTCATTGTTGGCGGCATGGAACGCGTGTTTGAAATTGGTCGCGTGTTCCGCAACGAAGGAATTTCTACGCGCCACAACCCAGAGTTCACCATGATGGAGAGCTACCAAGCATTTGGTGACTACACCGAAGTAATGGCACTGACCGAAGAACTAATTACTAATGCTTCACGTGACGCGCGCGGAACCACCACTGTGGTCATTCAAGGCAATGAATTCGATTTGGCGCAACCATGGCGCAAAGCCCGCATGATCGACCTGGCAAGCGATGCAACTGGCGTAACACTGCACCCGTCAATGGACGTTGCAGCAGTGCGCGACGTTGCCGCCAAGCACAAGATTAAATGTGAAAAGCATTGGGGTTCTGGCCGCATTATTGAAGAGATATTCGCCGAGTTGTGTGAAAAAGACTTGATCAACCCAACATTTGTTACACATCACCCTGTTGAAATTTCTCCGCTTGCTCGCCAAGACCGCGACGATCCGCACCTCACCGAGCGTTTCGAGTTGTTTATTGGTGGTCGCGAAATTGCGAACGGTTACAGCGAGTTGAACGACCCAATTGAACAGCGCAAGCGCTTTGAAGACGAACAGTTGGCGAAAGAAGCCGGTGACAATGAAGCGGGCAGTTTGGACGAGGACTACCTACGCGCTCTCGAATTCGGTATGCCACCAACCGCGGGCCTTGGCATTGGCATTGACCGCCTGGTCATGTTGCTGAGCGACGCGGGCTCCATTAAAGACGTGATCTTGTTCCCTACCCTTCGACCAGAGGCGAAATAACCATGAGTTCAACACAGGCATGGGGCGTAGGCATTGCAACAGTTGCGGCTGATGGCACCACACTCGACACCTACTTCCGTCACCTCGGGTTAGGCGAAGCAGTTCCTGCAGGAACGCCAACCGAATCGCAAACCCACACCGACCCACGTCGCGGAGTTTCACTTGTTCCTGTTTCATTAGTTATTGACACCACCGCAGCACCAACGAGTGCCAGCGACGTGTATTTGCGTTTGCACTTGTTGTCGCACCGACACGTGAAGCCGCGCACGGTGAATTTGGATGGCGCCTTTGGCTTGCTTGCCAACGTTGCTTGGACTTCCATCGGTCCAGTTGCATTGGATGCTCTTGAAGACGTGCGGTACAACCAACTAAAGCAAGGTCTGCAACTGGTAGTGAACGGCGTTGACAAGTTTCCGCGCATGACCGACTACGTCGTGCCAAGTGGTGTGCGTATTGCAGATGCAAGCCGTGTTCGCCTTGGCGCTCACCTTGCAAGTGGCACCACCGTGATGCACGAAGGTTTCTGCAACTTCAATGCGGGAACACTTGGCGCTTCGATGGTGGAAGGCAGAATTTCTGCTGGCGTTGTTGTTGGCGATGGTTCCGACATTGGTGGCGGTGCATCAATTATGGGCACGCTTTCTGGTGGTGGAAAAGAAATGGTCACCGTTGGCGAGAAATGCTTGTTAGGCGCCAACAGCGGACTCGGTATTTCGCTTGGCAACAATTGTGTGATTGAAGCCGGTCTGTATGTCACCGCTGGAACGCAAGTGAAACTGCCAGACGGCGCAACCGTGAAGGCACGCGAACTCTCTGGCGCAAACGACATTCTCTTCCGTCGCAACAGCCTGACGGGTGCTGTTGAAGTGGTGCAGCGCACCGGCAGCTGGGGCGGGCTCAACGCCGCATTGCACAAGAACTAGCAATAGTCTGTCGCCATGATGTTTGATGATTTCCGCAAATTAGTGATTGCGCGCCGCACGCAATTGATGATGGACCTCGAGCGCGAGGTGGACATGGACTTGATTAACAAGTTGTGCGATGTTGCCGCATGGGCGCCAAATCATCAACTGACTTGGCCGTGGGTGTTCGGTGTGTTTACCGGCAATGCACGTGGCGCACTTGGCGATGCCACTGCAGAAGCAATGCAACGCCATGGCGACACCGAAATGAAGGTGACGAAGACGCGAACCAAATATTTGCGCGCACCAGTGATTGTTGTCGTTGGCACATTGCAAGGTGAATCTGAATTACAAACTGAAGAAAACCGCGA
>JBAXBR010000010.1:0-33652 GCA_037141855.1 Actinomycetota bacterium
GCAACCCTGGAACGTCAAATGTTGTTCGACTGCTTGGATGGAAATACGGAATGGTCGTGTTTATTTCCGACGTATTAAAAGGCTCTGCAGCGGTTGGCATTGCGTACTACCTCACTCATCACTTCGGTGACGGACACAACGTTTCATACTTGGCTTACGCCTGCGCGTACGCAGCAGTAATTGGACACACATTTCCCGTCACTCGTGGTTTCCACGGTGGTAAAGGCGTCGCTACGGGCGGTGGAACCATGTTTGTGATGTACCCAGTAATGAGTGCGGTGTTGTGCACCTCATGGTTTGTATTGCGCAAACTCACAGGCAAGTCAGCGCTTGCTTCGCTCATCATTACTGTTGCTGTTCCTATTTATGTAATGGTCACTGTCGGGTTTGGTAAATCAGACTCGTGGCAAATTATTGCCGCACTTGGACTTGTGGGAATGATCGTTATTCGCCACCTGCCAAACATTCGACGCATGCGCGCGAACGAAGAACTCGCAGCTTAAGTTTCCCGCGCTGTTGCCAACATGATTTCATTTATCACTGAGTTCTTTAACGGACTCAAAGATTTTTCGGATTCATATTGGTTTTATTTGATCATTTTTATCGTTGCAATGCTCGACTCCGTATTGCCAATAGTTCCGAGTGAAACGCTGGTGATCATTGGAGGAGTGAGTGCGGGCTCGGGTTCACTCTCACTTGGCATCGTGCTGCTCTGCGCGGCAATTGGTGCATTTATCGGCGATCACCTTTCATACGAAATCGGCAAACAGGCAAGCTCATTTGTTACTCGCCGTTATGAACGAACTGAAAAAGGTGCGAAGAGGCTGAACGCCGTCATTCATCACATCAATGAACGCGGCGGATTGTTGCTTGTGACCGCAAGATTCATTCCCGGTGGCCGAACCATCTTGACTCTTACTTGTGGAATCACCCACCAACGCCAACGATGGTTTTCCGGGTGGATTGCAATCGCCACCGTTATCTGGGCAACCTATGCGTCATTGCTTGGTTATATAGGCGGAAAAGCCTTTGCCGACAACCACACGTTGGCTTTTACCTTCGCATTTGGATGCGCAATTGGTGTCACTGGTGTTATTGAACTCGTGCGTTTCATTTTGAAAAAACGCAAGTCACAATAAGGCATGCCCAGTTCTCCGACGTGGCCAGAAATTTCACCTCATTCATGCGTGATCATTCCTGTTGGCTCCTTTGAGCAACACGGACCACATCTACCGCTTGACACCGATACACAAATTGCTTCGTATCTCTGCGCTACCGCAACACAAAATATTGACAACCTCGTAATCGCACCGGCAATTTCCATTTCTGCAAGCGGAGAGCATGCAGGATTCCCTGGAACTATCTCACTTGGTACCGACGTCTTCACCACGGTGATCGTCGAACTCGTTCGATCGTGCGACTGGGCAGCTGGAGTGATCTTGGTCCACGGTCACGGAGGAAATTTGGCTGCAGTACAACGCGCAACAACCTTTTTGCATTCCGAACAGCGCAACATCGCCAGTTGGTGGCCGCGCCTTCAAGGCGCTGATGCACATGCTGGCCACACCGAGACTTCACTCATGCTGGCCATCAACCCACACTCGGTTCGCATTGACGAATTAGACATTGGAAATGTGCAATCAATGAGCGAGATTCAACTTTTGCTGCAAACACAAGGTGTGCAGGCTGTAAGCCCAAACGGAATTCTTGGCGATGCTCGAAATGCCACCGCAGAACACGGAGATGAGCTGCTTTCAGAACTAGCCAATGACTTGCGCACATTTATTCATGCCACTCACAAGCAATGGAGTATCGCGTGATGAACGATATTCGTTTCATTGCAGATAGCTCGTGGCGCCGACCAGCTCACGGCTCGGTCGTGCTGGCTGGATCTCCACTGACATTGTTCTCGCTTTCGCAAGCAGGACAAACGATTGCCGAATGCATTGAGCGCGCGCAACCTTTGCCACATGGACACGAAGCCTTGACTGAAAGGCTGCTGAACGCAGGAGCAATTCACCCCATCCCGAGCGCTCTTGATATTTCGCGTTTCTCGCTCAACATGGTGACTGCAGTTATCCCCGCATACATTCGCACTGCACAAGAAGCACAAACTTTGAAGTCACTCGTTGTGGCTTGTTCAGCACTTCAAAGCGTTGTTGTAGTAGACGACTGTTCGCCACACCAGTTGCCAGAACTTGGCCAAGCGAGCATTATCCGCCTTGAATCAAACAAGGGTCCGGCTGTTGCTCGAAATACAGGGGTTGCTCACGCAAACACCGAATTCATTGCGTTTATTGATGTAGACGTGACGATTTCAAGCGCGACGATTTCGCAACTACTTCCCTACTTTGTAGACGACAAAGTCGCCCTGGTGGCGCCACGTGTGAAGTCACGGGCAACGACAGGAATCGTTGGCGAATACGAAATTGCTGCCAGTGTGCTGGACATGGGAGAAACCGAAGCGCGCGTTTGTGCAGGAACGCGCGTGAGTTATGTGCCGTCAGCAATGTGGCTGTGCCGAACAACGGCACTCCAGTCTGTTTCCGGGTTCGATGAATCGCTTCGATTTGGTGAAGACGTTGACTTGGTATGGCGCTTAACCAACGCCGGTTGGCGTTGTCGCTACCAACCACAAGCAGTGTGTTCGCACTTGCCTCGCGCAACACTTCAAAGTTTTGTGCAGCAACGTATGTCGTATGGAGAATCTGCAGCAGCACTGGACAAACGACACAAAGGAAAACTCGCTCCAGTAAAACTCAACGCATGGCAGGCGTCAACATGGTTACTCGTTCTTCTCGGCATGCCATTCATTGCACTTGGTGTTGCAGTTGCGGCATCTGCATCGACTTCAAAAAAGCTCCGAAAATTTCCACAACTGCGCAATGAAAGCATCAGGGTTGCTACTCGAGGAACGGCGAAAAGTGGTTTGTCGGTTGCGTATGCGATGAGCCGAGTGTGGTGGCCAATTGCCTTCATTCTCGCGATCTTTTCTCAACGCCTACGAATCCTCTTCATAGTTGCCGCGCTTGGACCGGCTGTTTACGAATGGTGGACTAAACGTCCGCACCTCGATGTTGTGCGTTTTGCACTGTTGAAAATGTTGGACAACGCGTCCTACGGTGCCGGCGTATGGAAAGGCGTTATTGCTGCGCGAAACGCCGCGCCACTTATTCCTACAGTGAAGTGGTCTGCAGCGAACGAGGAGTGAAGTTGTTGCACTCCTCGCATACTTCTTCAGGAATAACACCAAACTTCATGAGGTAGCCAAAGGCGATGCAACCGAGGCATACAGCAAGGGCGCTTTCAAGAAAAGCTGCGATGACAAGTCCCGAAATGACAATTTGCGATGCACTATGTGCACCAGAGATATACAACAACGATGCGGTGATCGTGAACGCCGCACCAACACCTTGTGCGAATCGTTTTGGCGGACCAGGAACGAATCGATGTTGCACCGAAAGCTTCGGCGTAATCACCTGTGTTGCAATGCGGCCAAGTGGGCTAAAGGTTGGGCCGGCGAGCACGCGAGCGATAAATCCGTATGTCAGTGGAATAAGCATCCAGCCACTGCCCGTAACGACATAGGCAATTCCCATGAGCACTGCACCACCAGCAACAATGCGAGCCGATGTCTCATTCACGGGATTCGGGAAACTGAAGATTTTCGCCATTCCATAAGCCTAAAGGTCAATTGTTGACTTAACAAGTCGGCTTTTAATCGGTTGTCCGCGATGCCCGAAAACGGTCAGATACCGTCAAGTGCAATGACTTTGCGCCTCACCGTGAATCGCCAAGCTTGGCTCGATCACGTTCGACTTACCGCTTCACAGCACGGCACCACCCTGCCCGTAGTGAAGGGCAATGGCTACGGGTTTGATCGCCCAATTCTGTTCGAACAGACAGCACATCTTGCTGAGCATGTTGCAGTGGGAACCGTCTATGAAGCCACAGATGTTCCCGCATCGCTTACTCCTGTTGTGCTCACACCTGCTGGTTCACATATTCCGCATTCACTCCCCGCGCGTTCAGTACTCACTGTTGGATCGCTCAATCATGTTGCGTCACTTCGCTCACATAACTGGCAAGGCAGTGTGCTCGTGAAGTTGCAGTCCACTATGCAGCGCTTCGGTGTTTCCGGAGGCGAACTGGCTGCACTTCGGTCTGCATGCGAGCAGGCATCGCTCAACGTTGTTGGCTACTCGATACACCCGCCACTCAATAACGAAGGACAAGACCGCAGTGGTGAAGTGTCGTGTTGGTTAGAACTACTCACCGACAATTTGCCAATGTACGTCAGCCACCTGACTGCAGAGCAAATTGGTCTGTTGCGATCACAGTTTCCGAATCGTACATTTATTTCGCGTATCGGAACGGCACTGTGGCTTGGCGACAAATCCATGATGAAACTGACAGCCGAAGTTCTTGATGTTCATCAAGTCGCTGGTGGAACAGCTGGATACCGATCAACCCCGCTTCCGGGAAGCGGACATCTTGTAATTGTTGGTGCAGGTTCGGCACACGGAGTGACTGAAATTGTCGGAGTGGGAAGTCCATTTCATTTCGCGCAGCAACGCATCGCGCTTGTTGAACCCCCTTACATGCACACCAGCATGCTGTTCTTTCCTGCTGGTCAGTCAGTTCCGCGCAATGGCGATCAAGTCGACGTTCAGCAACCACTCACCCGCGTAAGCGCTGACACCATTTCGTGGGAATAGCTAGTCACACCGATCGACCAACTCGGATCCCGAGTTTGGACGTCACTCGCGCCATTGCCCTTGTTGGCGTAGTGATGATGAACTATCACGCGTATCTCAATGTTGATAACGCGTTCTATCCTCCGCATCCTTCGTTTGCCGAGCGGATATTTAATCCAGTTTCAGGAATTTTGACTACTCGATTCGCTGCAACGTTCGTGCTTGTGGCTGGAATTGGCGTTGCACTACTCGTTCAATCGGCAATGCAGTCAGGGAACACCAAACTCATCCGTGCTGTGCAAATGAAACTTGCTCGTCGCGGACTGTTTCTCTACGCCATTGGCGCAGTAGTGCAATGGATCTGGCCGGGGACGATTCTGTTCTATTACGGTGCTTTCTTTCTCCTATCGGCCGTCATTTGTACCTGGTCGAACCGCAGCCTCATTGCTGTATCGGCATTATCTATTGCGCTTTCAACCGGGCTTTCCGCTTGGCGTGGATACCAGTTCTTTCAGGGAAACTTCACGCAGTGGTTGTCACCCACCCCCAATTCCCCGCGAAATCTATTGATTCGAACGTTTGTTGATTACACCCACCCAGTATTTCCCTGGATCACCTTTATCTGTGCAGGAATAATTTTAGGACGCAATATTGTCCGACTTCCCCAATTGCGACCGCACATCATGATGTGGTCGGGCGTCGTACTGTTTGTCACGTTCGTAATTCGCACGTATGCGATGCCTAGGTCAATTTCGACACGGTCAACATATGTTTTCCAACGAGTGCTGTCCACGAACAATGCAGACCACTCGGTCCTGCATGTCACGTCAACACTAGCGGTCGCGCTAATTGCGTTCTGCACTATTTCATTAATCACTGATGCTCGAGCAACTAGCCACGCAGTCGCGTTTCTCGCTCGCACGGGGCAAATGACGCTGTCGTTGTATCTTGCTCACGTTGTGGTGTTCAACGTTGTTGTGCATTGGATGCACTGGGTACGACCAACTGGGCTTGACGCAGCGCTCGCACTCAGCTTCGCTTTTTATGTTGTTGCTGTTCCAATTTCTTCGTTCTGGAATCGCAGGTTCGGAATCGGTCCGTTTGAGCGCGTGTACCGCGCATTTGGCGGATGATTATTCCCGAATCGTGGCGCGAAGTATTGCGCAACGAAACCTCTCAGCCATATTTCACCAAGCTCACCGAATTCGTTGCGCGTGAACGCGGTTCATTCAAAGTTTTTCCCTCCGAAGACCATGTGTTTGCTGCACTGCAATTCACTACACCACACGATGTTCGCGTAGTGATTGTTGGTCAAGACCCGTATCACGGTGCAGGCCAAGCACACGGATTGAGTTTCTCCGTGCAACGTGGAACGCGTATTCCTCCATCGTTGCGCAACATCTACACCGAGCTGCACACAGATCTTGCAATTCCTCTTCCAACGAATGGAAATCTCGAATCATGGGCAAAGCAAGGCGTGCTGCTGCTGAACACCACCCTCACCGTTCGTGAAGGTGAAGCTGCATCACATGCAGGACACGGATGGGAAACGTTTACCGATGCGATCATTTCGTACCTCGGATCACAAGACCAGCACACCGTGTTTGTGTTGTGGGGTGCTCATGCGGGGAAGAAGGCGTCGCTCATCAGCCAGCGCCACACCGTGATCACGTCGGTACATCCCTCGCCTTTGTCCGCCCATCGTGGATTCTTTGGTTCTCGCCCGTTTTCACATGTCAATCGCGCTCTTTCAGATCATCATCAACCCGAGATCAACTGGGCGATCGCCTGAGTTCCATTTTCGTCAAGGCTGACCGTTAGTTTTGATCCATGGGTTCTATCCGCCGCAGTGACTTCATTAACTGCAGCGCCGACAAAGTGTGGGCCTTCGTTGGACAACCTGAAAAATTGCACGAATGGTTCCCCATCACCAGCACCCGCGTTGAGGGCAGCAAGCGCTGGATCACCCTGGCTGGTGGAATTGTCTTCGAAGAAGACATCATCACCCTTGATCACGATCTGCGTCGCTTTCAATACAAAATTGTGAATAACCCATTCATCACCTTCCACCTGGGAACGGTTGATGTCATTGCAGATGGTCCAAATCGCTGCATGTTGATGTACTCCACCGATATGGAGCCTGAAGTGCTTGCACTTCCCATCGCCGGTGCCGCCTCTATTGGAATTGCCAAAGTTAAAGAAATGTTTGACGGTAAATAATGGGTCGCAAAATCCTGTTCATCACTACCGACCAACAGCGTTACGACGCACTCGGTTGCAACGGTGGAACCATTGCGCGCACTCCTGTGCTTGATGCACTCAGCCGCGCGGGAATCACCTTTGATCGTGCGCATCCACAAAATGTGGTGTGCATGCCCTCACGTAGCACCATGCTCACGGGTCAACATGTCAGCACTCACGGCGTGTGGATGAACGGTGTGCCACTTCCCGAAGACGCGCCAAGTATTGCCGCCGACTTGCGTGGTGCCGGATACGCAACTGCGCTCATTGGCAAAGCACACTTCGAACCACTGCTTGACCCATTTTTGCGTTTTACCGAAAACCGAATGGGCTCCCAAAAAATCACTACCGACAATCCAAACGACCCTCATCGTGGTTTCGACCACATGGAACTTGCGACACATGGCGCAGCCGGCCAGTTGCACTACTCGCAATGGATTCGTGAAAATCATCCAGAAGCAGTCGGCAACTACTACAACGTGCTCGATCGCGAACTGCAAGTGAATGCCGAAGGTGGTGGCGATACGAATGCGCCGCAAATAAAAGTGAACCCAATTCCGCGCGAGTGGTATCACACCGAATGGGTTGCCCAACGAACGATTGCATGGTTGCAATCACTTCCCGATGATCGCGATTGGTTCTGTTGGATGAGTTTTCCCGACCCGCATCACCCGTGGGATCCTCCTGCATCAGAAATGCATCGCGTGAATTGGAAAGACCTTGACTTGCCAGAGGGTTACATCGCCGATGCGGCGAAGCGCGAAAAAATTATCGATTCCAAGCTGCGTCATTGGCGTGGATGGTACGACGGAACATTTGTTTCGAACTATGAAGCGCCTTCGAAATGGGTGCCTGCAACATTGACTGCAAATCAAGTGCGTGAAGTCAATGCCTACACACATGTAGAAAACGAACTCATTGACGAAGCCATCGGTTCAGTCATGAAAGCCATCGAATCACGCGGCTGGGGTAACGACCTTGACGTGCTGTACACCACCGATCATGGCGAATTTCAGGGCGATTTTGGCTTCCTGTTCAAAGGTCCGTACCACGTGGATTCGCTTATGCGTTTGCCACTTATTTGGCGACCAGCGCCAAGTTCACACATTGAACCAGCACGAATAAGCGCGCCAGTCGGTCTTGTTTCCCTCGCTGCAACCTTTGCGCACATTGCCGGACTCGAACAGCCAAGTTATGTAGAGGCTCCACGATTGCCACATACCGATAACGACGCAGCAACACTTGGGCACGAGCGTGTGCTTACAGAGTGGGACAGCGTGCTGTTT
The DNA here is from genome assembly GCA_037141855.1 of Actinomycetota bacterium. Lineage (GTDB taxonomy): Bacteria > Actinomycetota > Acidimicrobiia > Acidimicrobiales > Ilumatobacteraceae > UBA3006. The sequence goes on from JBAXBR010000010.1 coordinate 8,225, forward strand.
GGAAAAATTGTGCACCTACGCACCATTTGTCGTGACAACTGGGTATGCACCGCCGCATTACCAGGCACCATGAACGAGGCTGGCGACGGCGAACTATACGACCTCACGCATGACCCATTGCAACATGTGAACCTCTGGAGCGATCCGAAGGCAAAAGCTATGCGTGAAAGTTTGCTTGCAGACATGTGGGACAACTTGCCAGAGCAAGTCACTCCACTGCGCCACATGGACGCACCTGTTTGACGTGTAGTTAGAGTGCGGGAATTTGCTGCGTGATGCAGTGAATGCCACCGCCGCCAAACGCAAGGATGGCTCCAATATCTAATCCAACTACTTGCCTGTCAGGAACAAACTCGGCGATGAGTGCCAACATGTCATCGTCTGCAGCGTGACCACACACAGGAACGATGACCGCGCCGTTTACTAAATAGAAATTCAGATACGGAACCTGCACGGTTACCCCGTGCACATCGATACGTGGAAGCACCGGTACTTCACGAATCGTTACATCAAATGTTTCGGCAACACGACGATTTTGTGCGAGACGTTCGAAGTCGCTTACCGATTTGTCATCACATCCCTGCATCACCAACGTGCGTGGCGCAGTGAAGCATGCAACGTTGTCAACGTGGCCGTCAGTGTCTTCATCGAGCGACAAACCGTGTGGCAACCACATCACTTCATTAGCCCCGAGTTCGTGTTTCATAGTGGCGGCAATTTGCTCACGCGACATGAGTGGGTTGCGGTTCGGATTCAACAAACACTGCTCGGTGGTGGCAAGCAACCCGGTTCCATCAACCGTGATGGACCCACCTTCAAACACCATGTCAATATTTCGTATTTCGTGACCCATCAGTTCAGCAAATGAATGCGCCAGTGCAGCATCTTTGTCGAATGGAACAAACTTGTTTCCCCAACCGTTGAATACCCAGTTGCCAGCGATGCGCTTGTCGCCGTCGAACACATAGATAGGGCCTGTGTCGCGGAACCATGAATCATCTAACGGAAGCTCAACTACTTCAACAGCATCGCCACACAGCAAACGGGCACGTTCTGCGTCTTGCGCGTTGGCAATCATGGTCACTGGCTCGAAGCCAGAAATAGTTTTCGCCAATGCAGCGTGGGCTAATCGCGCATCACCAATGTGGTTGCCGTAGAGATCGTGTCGAGATGGCCAACAAATGACGGTTCGCTCATGAGCAGCGAATTCGCCTGGCATTTTCACGAAAAATCGTCTCCAAGACTGTCCTCAACTCCGCCGTCCATCGTGAGCAGTGGAACATACAGCTCTGGGCGGCGATCGCGGAACAGTCCCCAACTGGAACGCATGGCTTGAATTTCGTCAAGGTCGAATGTTGCCGTGAGCACTGTTTCTTCTTCGCGATTCGCTTCAGCAACTTTTGCGCCAGTTGCGTCTGCAATAAACGACGAACCGTAAAACGTGATTTCGTTCTTCACGCCAACTTCACGACCAGTTCGGTTGGCCGCAATCACTGGCATCAGGTTTGCACCAGCGTGTCCTTGCATGACGCGCTGCCAGTGCATTGATGAATCCCAATTCGGGTTTGGTGGCTCACTACCGATTGCCGTTGGATACAACAGCATCTCGGCACCCAACAACGCCATTGCGCGTGCACTTTCTGGAAACCATTGGTCCCAGCAAATACCAACACCGATGTTTCCGAAACGTGTATTCCACACACGAAAGCCGGTGTCGCCAGGACTGAAGTAATACTTCTCGGTGTAACCCGGACCGTCTGGAATGTGGCTCTTGCGATAAATGCCGAGCATCGAACCATCGGCATCCACCATTGCAACGGTGTTGAACAGCGCATTGTTTGCGCGCTCGTACACACTGATTGGCAACACAACGCCAAGTTCTTTAGCAACTTCTTGAAAGTGCGCAATTGTTGGATGACCTTCAATGGGCAACGCGCGCGACAGTTCGCTGACTAACTGGTCTTTGCAAAAGTAATGACCCTCAAATAACTCGGGGATCAAAATAACTTGAGCACCAGACTTGGCCGCAGCACGCACCAAACGTTCTGCAGTAGCAACATTGCTGGCAACATCAGTTGCCATTGACATCTGAATTGCGGCGACGGTGACCGATCGTGTTGCCATGGAGTTACCTCGTGTTTCGCTCAGCCAAGCGCCGAATTAATTGCTGCAAGAACTTCAGGTGCATCGGGTGCTACCTGTGGGTGGAAGCGTGCGACGACATTTCCTTCGCGATCCAACACAAACTTCTCAAAGTTCCAGCGAATGTCTCCTGTGTACCCTTCGCCATCTGCAACTTCAGCAAGTGCTGCAAAGAGTCCGTGGCGTGCTTCGCCATTTACTTCAATCTTTTCGGTCATTGGAAATGACACGCCGTAGGTGGTTGAACAGAACTCAACAATTTCGTCAGCTGAACCAGGCTCTTGTCCCATGAATTGATTGCACGGCACTCCAATAACGGAAAAACCTTTTGCTGCAAGATCAGTTTGCAGCTGTTGCATTGCGGTGTATTGAGGTGTGAGGCCGCACTTTGAGGCCACATTTACCAGCAATGTAACTTTGCCCTGTTGGGCTCCAAGCACATCGCCCGAACCGGTGAGTGGATTGATCTTGTGTGAGTAAATCGACATGGGGTTCCTCCAATGGGTGCGCGGGAATGCGCTTGCAATGATCGTAACGCCACGGCCCTTACCTGCTACACAAGATGCATGCCACGAAAGCAATTTGACGCGTCGTATTACAAGCGGTTCTATTCGAGCACCCCGGTACACAGCCGCAAGAAGGTGGCGTTGCTTGCCAATTCCGTGCACAACATGTGTGCGTGGTGGGACGTGCCAGTGCGCTCGGTACTCGACGTTGGAGCTGGTCTTGGATACTGGCGCGATTGGTACGCCGAGAATTATCCAAAAGTTAAACGACTATCCACCGACATCAGCGAGCATGCCTGTGAAAAATATGGCCACGAGCAACATGACATTGGAGCCTGGGCGCCGAACACCAAGTTTGATCTCGTGGTGTGTCACGGAGTGTTGCAATACCTTGGCGACAAACAGGCAGAGTCGGCAATTCGCAATCTTGCGAAAGCAACACGACACGTTCTGTATTTAGAAGTGCCTACCAAGTCCGACTTACGTCATGTCGTAGACAAAGTGGCAACCGATTTAGACATTCACTCGCGCACCGGCGACTGGTACCGCAATCGCTTGTCGAAGTACTTCGTGCAAGCGGGCGCAGGGTTATGGGTTGCTAAATCTTCAGAAGCAGTGTTGTACGAACTAGAGCGAACGAAAAAATAACGCGAAGAGCGAAACTATTTGCTCTTCGAAATTGCTGCCCACACCGAAGTGGTGCAACCTGCAGCAACGAGTGCCTTCAAGAGGTCGCCAACTAAGAATGGTGCAACGCCAAGGCTGATGGCATTCTGGTCACCGTTGGCCAGAGGCAAGTTCAGATGAATTGAAAGCCATGTTGCGCCGAATGCGTAGATGATGGTGGAGCCAAGCAGCATCGCTGGAAGTGACGTTGCGAAATTACGGTCGTGCTTCTTTTCTGCCAGGTAACCAATTGCGCCTGCTGCAACAACGAAACCCACAAGGTAACCCATGGTTGCACCAGTTCCCTTTTCCCAACCGCCAGCACCGCCCGAATAGAACGGAAGACCGACAAGTCCGGCAAACCAGTACACCAACTGGCTCAGTGCACCTCGACGCATGCCAAGCACTGCACCCGAAAGCAACACCGCAAAAGTTTGACCAGTAAGTGGAACCGGCGTGAATCCCAATGGAATTTCAATCTGAGCAGCAAGCGCGGTGAGTAGCGCAAAGCCAACTACCAACACTGCGTCTTGTGTGATCGCCCGACTGCGGGAATCACGACGTGGGAAGAGGTCTGCAAGTACTTGAGTTGACGACGAAATCGTTGTGGTGGCCATGACAAACGACTTTACAGGCGACGACAAGTAAAGGCGAAACCCTCTGCGTAGCATTGGCTTATGGAAAACGCAGTGCATGAAGCCTTTGCGCTAGCGGAAAGCGCTGCATCGGTTATTCGCGCCGCATTTCCTGCTCAACTTGAAGTGCTCGTAGTGCTTGGCTCTGGCTGGGCAGAATCGGTGCCCGCTCTTGAAGCAATGTCAACCTCGCCAGTACTCACATTGGACGTTGCAGATATTCCAGGTTTCAAAAAGCCAACAGCACTCGGGCATGGTGGTGCACTGAAGTCCATTCACATCGGCACCACACCAGTACTGCTGCTTACTGGCCGAACACATTTATACGAAGGCCGCGGAGTGCACGCCGTGGTGCATGGCGTGCGAACGGCATTCGCTCTTGGTTGCCGAACTGTGGTGCTTACCAATGGCGCTGGTTGCTTACGCACCGATTGGAATGTGGGAACGCCAGTGGTCATTCGCGACCACATCAACCTCACTGCACATTCACCACTGACTGGCGACAATGCACCTGCGCCACTTGCTGGCCGATTTGTTGACCTCACCGATGCCTACAACGAATCGCTGCGTGCACTCGTTCGCGCAGTTGAACCAGGCATCAATGAAGCTGTGTATTTAGGACTTCATGGCCCACACTTTGAAACACCTGCTGAAATTCGAATGGCCGCAACGTGGGGAGCCGAAATGGTGGGAATGTCCACCGTGCTCGAAACTATTGCTGCTCGCCACCTTGGTATGAATGTGTTGGCACTGTCGCTGGCAACAAACCTTGCGTCTGGATTGAGTGGTAACAAATTGTCGGGCGAAGAAGTCATCCAGGTCGGCAAAGATTCGTCAAAGAAAGTTGGCGATCTATTGGGTCGCGTGCTCATTGCCTTCGATCAACAGAAAGGCAAACTCAATTTATGAGCAAAGACATGCTCGCCATCATTAATGCACGCGTTGTCACGGTGGACGCCCAAGGAACCATTTTCGACAACGCCACCATCGTGGTTGACGAAAACGGTTTGATCCGCGAAATTGCTACCGGCTCTGTTGCACACACTGCGACCACAGTGATTGATGCGCGAGGTGGGATTGTGATGCCTGGCCTCGTGAACGCTCACGCACACTTGGGCATGACGTTATTCCGCGGCCTTGGTGACGACATGAACTTGGAAGACTTTCTTGCGCGCTTAATGCCAGCAGAAATCAACATTTTGAATCACGACGCCGTAGTTGTCGGCACCGAACTTGGTGCGCTCGAATCGCTGCTCGGTGGAATCACCACCACGCTCGATATGTACTACTTGCCAGATGCGGCACAAGAAGTAGCAGCTCGCAGTGGCGCGCGCATTTTTTCCGCACCAAACTTGCTTGAATCAGATGGCCCAGAGCCGCTCCCCTTCGATGCACGTATGGAATGGTCCGATCGATGGCTCACCGAAGCAAATGCTGCAGGTAACGATTCGTTGAACTGGCTTGCACCACACAGCACCTATTTGCTTGGAGAGGACCATCTGTTGCGCGTCGCTGCATTAGCAGAAAAGCATGGTGCGCACATTCATGTTCACGCATCTGAAACAGTCGGCGAAATGAAGTTGGTTGCTAATCGCCATAATGGGCGAACACCGATTCAAGTGCTTGCCGATACAGACTTACTGACCGAAGCAGTTCTTGCTCACGGCGTGCATCTCACCGACGAAGACATTGAACTGATCGCCGACCACAATGCTTCGGTTACTCACTGCCCTGCAAGTAACCAAAAACTGGCAAGTGGCACCGCGCGCATTCTCGATTTACACAAAGCCGGCGTCAACGTTGCACTCGGCACCGACGGCCCAGCTTCGGGCAACGACTTGGACTTGTGGCTAGCCATGCGCCTTGCTGGCTACTCACAAAAGAACACCTCGCACGATCCAACAGTGTTGCCAGCCCTTGACGTGTTGCGTATGGCTACCATCAACGGTGCAAAGGCACTGCACGTCGACCACCTCATTGGGTCTTTAGAAGTTGGCAAGGCCGCCGACATCATCGTGCTCGATGTTGACTCACCGTCACTTACCCCTGTGTTTGACCCTCACGTGGCAATTGTTGCTGCTGCTGGTCGAGGCGACGTGTTCTCCGTTGTTGTCAATGGACGAGTCGTGGTGCACGAAAAGCGTTCGCTCACAATTGATCATGCACTCACCGTGCAACGAGTGCGCAAACTGGGCACCCAGGTAATGGCGGCAGTTGAAGAAGTGGAACGCACTCGACGCAAGTAATGTGGCCTTATGGCTACTCCTGCAATTGATTGGGCAGCGCTTCGCAACGCAGCCAACGAAGCCGCGACACACGCATACGTTCCGTATTCAAAATTTCGTGTCGGCGCTGCTGCGCTTGTTGACGATGGACGAATTATTTCCGGATGCAACGTAGAAAATGCGTCGTATGGTCTCACACTGTGTGCCGAGTGCGCAATGATCGGCGAACTGCACATGGGAGGTGGGGGCAGACTCATTGCCGTCACATGCGTAGGCAACGGAACACACGTCACGCCATGCGGACGATGCCGACAATTGCTGTGGGAACACGGTGGCGCAAATCTTCTCGTCGAAGTAGAAGGTGTACCGACGCCAATGACGGTGTTACTCCCCGCAGCATTTCCTGAACACTCCAATTTCACAAATCCGGCAGAAAAGTAGCACCACATGACTCCCGTTCTTACCGATACCCAACTTGCTCAATTTCATAATGATGGATTTGTTGTTTTGCCGAAGTTTGCAAGCGACGAAGCCTGCTTGGCTCTACGTGAACGCGCCATGCAACTGGCGAAGGAGCATGTTCCTTCGCCAGAACAGGCCACCATTTTCACAGCTGACTCCACGGCAAAACATGCTGCAGATGAATACTTTCTTACGAGTGGCGACAAGATTCGTTGTTTTTTTGAAAAAGATGCATTCGATGAACAGGGAAAGTTACGTGCAGAAGCACATTTGTGCCTGAACAAACTTGGTCACGCCATGCACGACCTCGACCCACAATTCAGCAAGTTCAGCCACAACGAAAAACTTGCTGCACTAGCAAACCAAATTGGTATGCAGGAACCAAAGTTATTGCAAAGCATGTATATCTTTAAGCAGCCACGCATTGGCGGCGAAGTGAACTGTCATACCGACCACACGTTTTTGTGGACCGAACCCCAGTCAGTCGTGGGGTTTTGGTTTGCAATCGATGATGCCACCACAGAAAACGGTTGTATGTGGGCGCTTCCTGGTGGGCACAAAATTCCGGTGAAGTCTCGCTCCCGCGTATCCGCTGACCGCTCTGCCAGTTTCATGGAAGTGTTTGACGACACCCCGTATCCAACCGAAGGCCTCGTTCCACTTGAAGCCGAGCGCGGAACGTTGGTGCTATTGAACGGAACACTTCCCCACTTGAGTGGACCAAATACCAGCGATAAACCGCGTCATGCATACACCATTCACGCAATTGACAGCCACGCCCATTATCCAGCGGACAACTGGCTACAACGCCCAAGCCTGGTGATGGCTGGGTTTAACGACTAGCTCGTTATTTAACGAGCAGTTCTGCAATTTGCAGCGCGTTCAATGCTGCACCTTTGCGCAAGTTGTCGTTTGAAATAAATAGCACCAAACCCTTGTTGCCATCAACTGAAGAGTCTTGGCGAATACGGCCTACAAAGCTTGGGTCCTGACCCGCCGCAAGTAGTGGCGTTGGAATATCTTCCACCACCACTCCAGGGGCTTTTGACAAAATGTTTGTTGCTTGCGCCGCAGTGATTGCACGCTCAAACTCCACATTGATACTGAGTGAGTGACCGGTAAACACAGGCACTCGAACGCATGTTCCTGACACTCGTAAATTTGGAATGTGCAAAATTTTGCGACTTTCGTTGCGCAGCTTTTGCTCTTCATCCGTTTCAAGAGAACCGTCATCCATCAATGAACCAGCGATTGGCAACACATTGAAAGCAATAGTGCGGGCAAACTTTTGTGGTTCAGGGAACTTCACGGCCTTGCCGTCATAGGTCAATGCTTCAGCAGTTGGTGCGGCACTCTTTGCCTGCACATCAAGCTCGCTCACTCCAGACACTCCTCCGCCGCTTACGGCTTGATAGGTGCTGGCAATCATGCGCACAAGACCAGCTGCATCATGTAACGGCTTAAGCACCGGCATCGCGGCCATTGTGGTGCAGTTCGGATTAGCGATGATGCGCTTCTTTGCCAAAGCAACGTCTTCTGGGTTTACTTCAGAAACAATCAACGGAACATCTGGATTCATGCGCCATGCAGAGGAATTATCAATAACCATTGCGCCGGCATTTGCATACTTTTCGGCAAGTGCACGTGATGTAGTGGCGCCTGCAGAAAATAACACCACATCAAGTCCGTGTGGGTCGGCTTCTGCAGCGTCCTCGACGACTATTTTTTGGCCATTCCATTCGATCACCGAACCTGCTGAGCGGGCTGATGCAAACAATCGAAGTGTGGTAACTGGGTATTTTCGCTCGGCAAGCAACTGTCGCATTACCGTTCCGACCATTCCTGTTGCGCCAACTATTCCTACATGCATGGCGATCAGACTAACGCAACCACATCTCCACTTGCTCTGCAGTTAAATTGCTGCCACACAGAACTGTGGCAAGTTTCTTGCCGCGCAATGTCTGATGTTCAAGCACTGCCGCAATACCCGCAATACCCGCTGGTTCGGTAACCAATCCAGCCTTGTCGAACACCATTTTCATTGCGCTTTTCAGCGAGTCTTCAGACACCAATAACACGTCATCAACAATTCCCATCATGTCGGTAAGTGCTTCGGGCACGGGAGTGCGAACTGCAATGCCATCTGCAATCGTGTTTGCCGAAGCGCGTTCAACAACTTTTCCCGATTTCCACGATGCGTGCATGGCGTCAGCCGTTGCACTGGACACACCAATGACCTGCGTATTTGGAGAAACATGCTTGATCCAGCGAGCCATTCCTGTGATTAATGCCCCATTGCCGAGCGGAATGAGTACGGCATCACATGACGTGTTCACCATGAGTTCTACGGCAATTGACCCTGCTCCCTCTGAAATGGCTACATCACGACCATCTTCTACAAAGTGGGCTCCAGTCTCTGCACAAAATGCTTTGGCATGCTCTTTCGAAGCATCAAAGTTGTCGCCCATTTGTCGAACTTCTGCACCCATTGAGCGCATGCGTTCAATTTTGAGTGGACTCGCAGTTGTTGCACTGTAAATAATGAGTGGGCGATTGTTGCTACGACATACATATGCCATCGCTTGCCCAAAGTTTCCAGCTGTTGCACATACCAAATTCTGATTACGAAAGGTTTCACGCGTTTCGCTCATGAAAAAGTCTGCACCGCGTCCCTTGAAACTGCGGATTGGGTTGAGCGTTTCTACTTTCAACACCATGTCGGCACCGAGGGCCTGAGAAAGTGGTTCGCAGTTGTACTGCGGAGTGCCTGTAAATACCGGGTCTATAACGCGTGCAGAACGCTCGATGTTTTCAATGGACAATCGATGCGTAGTCATGGTTAAATCCCTTCAACAGTTGCCGACAGCCACCAATGGCTTTTATTCACTCGCTTCATTGGTTTGACTGTCACTCCTTGAGTTTTTACCGTTCGAGTGGCCTTTGTCGAATGATGCACCACCACATTTGTAATTCGTTTACCACTCGGTGCATTCGTAGAAATATGTGACAGCACTTGGTCGGGAGATAAACGATTTGCCTGCCAGCCAAGACGTGTTGACCACCGCGTAACTGCAAGTCGTCTTCCGACAACCGGAATTCTCCACAGTCGGCGCATTGCAACGCCAAGCGGCAATAGCACGGCGTCTGCACGCACCCACGTGCGATAGTTCAACAACAATGTTCCATCTGTGCGAGTTACGCGCATGGCTTCTGTGGTCAACGACAAAGCATCATTTTTCTCACAATGTTGCAGCGTGATATAAGAAAACGAAATATCCACGCAACTATCTGGAAGTTGCAACGTACTTCCATCTGCAACATGGCTGGTGCGCAGTTTGGAAACATCACCGTGCTTACCAACTGTTTCGTGGCATCGCTCAAGAAACGCAGCGTCAACGTCAGCTGCAATTACTGCAAAACACTGCTTCGTGAACGCGGAAGTCATGCGGCCTATGCCACTTCCGATTTCCAACAAGGTCTTATTTGCGAGCGATTCTGGACTAAAACCAAACTGATGCATGTACCGATTAACTTCTTCATCGCCGGTGAGAACAAAGTCTGCAAGTGTTAAATCGGAGCCGGTTTCGTTGTTAAACACCCAACCGGTCTGGCGCACCACTTCATCAGCGGTACCACTGGATTCCGTGCGATCCCCTGCGCTTTTCCAAGGGGTGAACTGAGTCCGCCACTTCGGTGAATTGTCGTGTGTCATTGCACCGACAAACCTACTTGCTATTTCCGATCTGGAAGTGGAGCGGAATAGTCTTCGCCGCTATCAAGATCAAACGCAGTATGCAGAGCGCGCACTGCTTTTTCTAATTGTGAGCGCTCGACCACCACGGAGATACGAATAGTACTCGTAGAGATCATTTCAATATTCACATCATTGTCGGCAAGTACACGAAACATCTTTGCTGCAATTCCAGGACTTGACTTCATTCCAGCGCCAACAAGTGAAAGCTTGACGATATTTTCGTTCCTGTTTACTCCCTTGGCACCAACTTCATCGCCAACTTGTTTCAAAATTGGCTCTGCTGTTTTGATATCGCCGATTGGCAACGTGAACGAGATGTCGGTAGTTCCATCAATTGATGTGTTCTGCACGATCATGTCTACGTTCACATTCGCTGCAGCAAGAGACTCAAACAACAATGCAGAAACTCCTGGACGGTCGGGAACTCCAAGCAAGGTCAACTTGGCCTCTCCTACATCGTGGACTACTCCAGAAATTATTGGCTCTTCCATCTTTCGTTTCCTCTCTTCGTCAATTCCGCGCACCCACGTGCCTTCTTCCCAGGTAAAACTTGAGCGAACATGAATTGGCACGTTGTGATTGCGCGCAAATTCAACCGAGCGCAACGCAAGCACTTTGCTTCCCGCGCCAGCCATTTCCAACATTTCGTCAAAGCTCAATTCTTTAAGTTTGCGTGCCTGCGGAACGAGGCGCGGATCGGCGCTAAACACTCCCGTGACATCGGTATAAATTTCGCACGCATCAGCTTGTAATGCAGCGGCGAGAGCAACTGCAGTGGTGTCACTTCCACCGCGACCCAGTGTGGTGATTTCACGTTCGGTACTCACACCTTGGAAACCGGCAACAACCGCAACTTTTCCTGCGGCTAGTGCTTCACGTACTCGGTCACCTTTAATTTCTAAAATTTTTGCTTTGGTATGCGAGGTGTCGGTGATGATGCCCACTTGACTTCCCGTAAAACTCATGGCATCACACCCAACGTCATGCAGCGCCATGCACAAAAGCGACATAGAAATTCGTTCTCCCGTGGTCAGCAGCATGTCCATTTCGCGACCTTGTGGGTTGCTAGACACTTGGCGCGCGAGTTCCACCAAATTGTCCGTTGCCTTACCCATCGCTGAGACAACTGCAACTACGTCGGTGCCCTGTGCCCGCAAGGCAGCAATATGCTTGGCCACATTGCGCATGCGGTCTGGGTCGGCTACCGAAGTGCCACCGTATTTTTGAACGATCAATCCCACAGGTTCTTTACGCTACTTCGGTCACGAGTAACCTTCATAAATCATGGGAACTGACAAGCGAATCCGCAAAAAAGAAAACCGCCGCCAACGTCTAGACGATTTGGCGAAACAACAGCAGCGCAAACGCACTCAGAAACTCGCCACTCGAGCCGCCATCTTTATTGCCGTTGTAGTGGGAGTAGCGCTCATTATCTCCGTTTCAGGTGGCTCTAAATCCAGCAGCACCGCATCCACCACTGTGGACACCGCGGCAACTGCGTCTGTGGCGGGTCGTGCCATTACTGGCGACACCCCATGCCCGGCGGTCGATGGCAGCGAAGCACGTGCGTCAACTTTTGAAAAAGCTCCAAGCAATTGCCTTGACGCCGGCAAAACCTATACCGCTGTAGTCACAACCAATATGGGCGAGTTCAGCATTGTGCTGGACCAAAAGACTGCGCCGCTTGCTGTCAACAGTTTTGTCACGCTCGCGCGATATAAATACTTCGACAGCACCGTATGCCATCGTGCAATTACCGACTTCGTGGTCCAATGTGGCGACCCAACAGCAACCGGAAGTGGCGGTCCTGGTTATTCATTCGCTGATGAATTGCCACAGGCTGGCGCATACAAAATTGGTTCAATAGCAATGGCGAATGCTGGCGCAAATACGAACGGCAGCCAGTTCTTCATTATCACGGGAAGTCAAGGAACCGCGTTGCCACCGAACTACACCTTGTTTGGTCAGGTAACCGACGGTCTTGATACCACCGTTCCAGCTTTGAATGCTGCGTCGAACCCAGACCCAGCGGCCAACGGTGTGCCGCCGCTAAAAACCATTTCCATTGTGAGTGTGGTAATTACCGAAAGTTAAACCGCTTGGTTTATATTTCCGGCAATGGTCCATGCAATACAACTGCCCCATGCGTTGACCACTTTCCATTTTTGTAGATCAATGCTGCACCTGTAGGAATTTCTGCAACCGAGGTATTGGCCAAGCTCAAGGTGCGTTGCAAACGCTCATCCGGCCATTTTTCTGATTCAGTAATTGCAGCAATCCCGCGCACGAGAGCAAGACCCAGTGCAAAAGCACCTCCTCGAGGATCGACCATAGGGTCGCACATCGCGGCTGCGCTTCCAGCTACCGCAACTACGCAAGGATGCGCTGCAATTGCATCAAATACCACAGTGTCCTTCAGTGTTGACCGCAGATGAATTGGCGAGTCTCCCACTACGTACACCACCGCAGCTTGCTCGATAATTGCGGCGAATGATTCTTCTCGTGCATCTGCTCGCGAATACACCGCACATAATTTTGTCGTAGCGCCCAAGCGTTTTGCCCACGCGACACTTGATTGAACTAAATCATCTGGGTTTTCAAATGCATCTGCAGTTGGCAAGACTGCTACATAACCAGGATGCGTGCGCAGGATTTGTGCATCAAACTCATCGTTGGCGGTAAATGGACCGCCACCTTGCAGCACTACTTGTTGGGTCATTAATGCGAACTTACCACCGATTAAATGTGTTTATTGTTCAAGCAATAGCGCAGTAAGCGACTTGATTTCGCTGTCGCTTACACCAAGTGACCGAACATAGTTAATGACAGATCCATGAGCGGAAACTAGGTCGTTCAGGATCACTTGCATCGCTTGAGGTTCTGCAGCCAAATAGACAGGATTAATAGTGGTCCATCGCTTCGCCATATCGGTGTGGTGTTCTTTTGCCCATGCAACTGTTCTCTCAATAGCGCGCTTCGTTAAACCATAATCAGCACAAATTATTTCGTCTGAAACACCAACCGTTGACAAAATCAGCGCAGCAAGTACACCCGTGCGATCTTTTCCCGCAGCACAGTGAAAGACAGCCGGAATATTTGCGTTGTCGCTGAGAATTCGAATAGCGAGTGCAAACTTTTCGGAACCAATCTCTAACAAATCCCGATATCCCCATACCAAGAACTCCACAGGGTCGTCTATCTGAGGAGTTTCCTTTGAGTCGGACCATGTTGCATCCACGATGGACACATGATGAAAGTCAACATTGATTTCCTCGAGCGGGAAAATTCCCTGCTCGCGTTGCTCCCGTTTTGTGCGGAGGTCAATAACTGACTTCAGGCCCAGGGCCTCTACGATTTCGATATCTTCGGCACTGCGCAATCGGTGCAGTCCATCGGCGCGATAGAGCGTTCGCCATTTCGTTGGTGCTCCGCTGGCTGTTGGATAACCCCCGAGATCACGGAAATTATGCACCCGTTCCATCTCCACCAACCGGTCTGGGTGGCTCAAGGCAATCGCAATATGGTCTGGGGTCACAGCTTTCAACCTAGTGAACCCCAGCAAACATCAGCGTTCAGGGTGGTTACCAGTTGGTAAACATCAGTCATTTGTGAGTACGGTTTTCATCCATGACAACCACCAATGTTCAACTCGTCGGCGTGTGCGGATCCGGAATCATGGGGGCAGGACTTGCTGAAGTCGTTGCTCGCGCTGGCATGGACGTCATTGTTCGCTCGCGAACAATTGATGGCGCCAAATCAATGCTTTCATCCATCGAAAAGAACCTCGACAAGCAAGTGGCGAAGGAAAAGATGACGGTTGATCAGCGCACTGAAGTGCTGTCACACATTCGCATCACCGACTCGTTAAATGATCTTGCATCTTGCGATTTGGTAATTGAATCAATCGTTGAAGAACTCGCGCCAAAACAATCTCTATTTAGAGAACTTGATGCCATTGTGAAGCCTGAGGCTATTTTGGCAACAAATACCAGCACGCTTGCAGTGGTAAAAATGGCCGAGGCAACAAATCGACCAGACAAAGTATGTGGCATTCACTTTTTTAACCCCGCAGTCCTGATGCCACTCGTTGAAGTGATCCGTCCAATTACTGCAAGCGACGAGACCATTTCTCGCGCAAATGCTTTTGTCGCTGCCTGTAAAAAAGATCCTGTTCAAGTTCTTGACCGCGCAGGTTTCATCGTCAATGCCTTGCTCTTCCCTTACCTCAACAACGCAGTCAAAATGCTTGAGGCTGGAACGGCAAACATGGAAGACATCGACACCGCAATGAAAGGTGGCTGCAACTTCCCAATGGGACCATTTGCACTTCTCGACCTGGTTGGTCTCGATACTTCGGTGTCCATCCTCGACGCGCTGTATGCGGAATTCAAGGATGAAAACTTTGTTCCTGCAAAAACATTGCGCACGTTGTTGGCGGAAGGAAAACTCGGCCGCAAGACAAAGCAAGGGTTTTTCAGCTACTAAAGCACATGTGGAACAACACGCCTCAGTTGCTTGACGAGTGTCGTTGGAAGTTTCCACCATCGAAGGAATGGCCCAAGAGCGACCTTGTTGGTCGTGGTGCAGACCTGCAACCAGAAACTCTGATTCACGCATACATGAACGGCGTGTTCCCCATGTCGTCTGAATTAGCACTTCGCGAAGACGACGTTGCATGGTGGTCACCACTATTGCGAGGTGTTATTCCGCTAGATGCGCTGCGAATCACGCGATCAATGCGTCGTAGCCAGCGCAAATTCCATATCAAAATTGATACGTGTTTTGAACGTGTAATGCGTGGCTGCGCTTCACCCGAACGACCCGGTGGGTGGATTAACGAGCAATTCATTGCCGCATACGTTGCACTGCACGAGCTCGGGTGGGCACACAGCGTTGAAGTATTCGACGAAAACGAAGTGCTCGTCGGTGGCTTGTACGGGGTGCGTGTCGGCCGATTATTTGCTGGCGAATCCATGTTTCACCTCATCCGAGATGCTTCGAAAGTCGCATTGATGCACCTGGTTGACACCATGAACCGCGACGACATGACACTGCTCGATGTGCAGTGGCTGACCCCGCACCTCGAGTCGCTTGGAGCGGTGGAAATTCCTCGCTCCGAGTATCTCCATCGTCTTTCAGTGGCACTGAACCCGTAACCTTTATTTATGGCCAATCGTCGCGACGAACCCTGGTTGATGCGCACCTATTCGGGTCACTCCACCGCTGCAGCATCGAACGAGCTTTACCGAATGAACCTGGCAAAGGGCCAGACGGGTTTGTCCATAGCCTTCGACCTCCCTACCCAAACCGGTTACGACCCCGACCATATTTTGGCCCGCGGCGAAGTCGGCAAAGTTGGTGTGCCAGTTGCACACCTCGGGCACATGCGCACGTTGCTCAATGGAATTCCACCTGCAGAGATGAACACGTCAATGACGATCAATGCACCCGCTGCGTGGTTGCTTGCTCTCTACGTTGCAAATGCACAAGAACAAGGTGCAGTCACATCGCAACTTCGTGGTACAACTCAAAATGACATATTGAAAGAGTATCTCTCGCGAGGAACGTTCATATTCCCGCCAGCAGCATCTCGCCGAATCATCGTCGACATGATCGTGTGGTGCTCACAGAATGCTCCTAAATGGAACCCCATGAATGTGTGCTCGTACCACTTGCAAGAAGTTGGTGCAACGCCAGTTCAGGAAATTGCTTTTTCGCTTGCCAATGCAATTGACATTCTGGATGCTGTGCGTGCCAGTGGCCAGGTAAGCGACGAACAGTTTCCACAAGTTTTTGCATCAATTTCATTCTTCGTTAACGCCGGAATTCGTTTTGTTGAAGAAGTATGCAAAATGCGCGCATTTACTGAACTATGGGACCGCATTGGTCTAGAGCGATACGGCATCACCGATGAACGCGCTCGACGCTTCCGTTACGGAGTGCAGGTGAACTCGCTTGGTCTCACCGAGGCGCAACCAGAGAACAACATTCAGCGCATTGTGTTGGAAATGTTGGCAGTAACTCTCTCGAAGTCTGCACGCGCACGAAGCGTGCAATTGCCAGCATGGAACGAAGCACTCGGTCTTCCTCGCCCGTGGGATCAACAGTGGTCATTACGTATGCAGCAAGTGCTGGCGTTTGAGACTGACCTACTCGAACATGAAGACATCTTTAACGGCTCGCATGTCATTGAAGCCCGCACAGCAGAACTTCGTGATGCTGCCTGGAAAGAAATGACCGAGATTGTTGACATGGGCGGTGCGTTCGATGCTGTTGATTCGCTCAAGGGTCGCTTGGTCTCATCCATGGCAGAGCGAACACGCCGAATCGAAACCGGTGAGCAAACTGTTGTTGGCGTGAATCGTTTCACTGAGTCCACCGACTCCCCACTCAGTGGTGCCGACAACATTTTGAAAGTTGACCATCGCGTTGAACAGCAAATGATTGATGATGTTGTTGCATGGCGAGCTGCACGCAACCAAGGTGCCGTCGACTCGGCGCTTGCTGCACTGCGCACGGCCGCCGAAACCGGCACAAACATCATGGATGCATCTGTTGAACTGGCTAAAGCCGGCGGAACTACTGGCGAATGGGGCGAAGTACTGCGTCAGGTATTTGGCGAATACCGGGCCCCTACCGGCGTTGGTGCCGCCGCAGGCCGACGCACAACCGAGCTTGCCGACGTCGCCGAATTTGTGCGCACCATTCCAGGCGGGCCGCCAAAGTTCTTGGTTGCAAAGCCTGGTCTAGACGGACATTCAAGTGGTGCCGAACAGATCGCCGTTGCTGCGCGTGACTCAGGAATGGAAGTGGTCTATTCGGGCATTCGCTTAACACCTGCCCAAATTGCTGCATCGGCCCGAGATGAAGACCCAGATGTTGTTGGACTCTCAATTTTGTCAGGCTCACATTTACAACTTGTTCCCGATGTGATTACCGAACTTGCCGCAGTTGGAGTCACCGCACCAGTTGTACTTGGTGGAATCATTCCCGAGTCAGATCGCAGCAATTTACTGGCAAATGGCGTGACCGCTATTTACACACCAAAAGACTTCGATATTGCACGCATCATGCGCGATATCGCTGAAATTGCTGCAACGTATCGCAAGTCGCAAAAATAATTACGGCAACATTGTTGTCGAGCCAGCTACGGGAATAAACCCTGTAGCGGCAGGTAATTTCAACACTTGCCCAGCATCAACGCGATCAGGGTTTGTGATGCCATTAATGCTCATCAGTTCGGCCATGTTCAAACCAAACCTTTCAGCAATTCCAAATAGAGAGTCGCCAGGCTCAACTGTGTACAGAATTGGCTCCTGATACACCGTTGTTGTCGTTTCGGGAATCGTGGATTCAATTGTGGTTACTACTGGAATCGAATTTCCACTGTCATGACGAGAAAGCATGACGGCAATGACCCCGCTCAATAATGAGACCACGAGAAGAGACCATTGGAGTCTTCCTCGGAGATACATCATGGGTCATGTTAGGTCGCGCAACCTAACCTATGAGGCATGCGTGTACTTGCAGCAGTCGATAAATTTCGAGGAACCGCTACCGCTGCTCAAGTCGCTGCTTCCATTGGACATGCATGTTGGGAAAACGGACACGAGTGCGTTGAACTCCCCATTGCCGATGGCGGAGAAGGAACACTTGAGGTTCTTGGTGGCTTTAACCGCACCAACCGCGTCACCAACCCACTTGGGCAACCCGTAGATGCGCAATGGCGACTCTCTCGCGACCTCGCCGTGATCGAAATGGCGCGCGCTTCAGGACTGAGCTTGGTTGGTGGTATGACAAAAAATGATGTCATTGCAGCTTCCACAATTGGCACAGGTGAACTCATCGATACCGCACTCAACGACGGCGCTAAACGCATCATCGTGTGCGTTGGTGGTTCGGCAACTGTTGATGGTGGACTTGGTGCAATTCGTGCAATTAAGTCGGCTGCCCGCCTACGCGGAGTGGAATTTCTTGTGGCCTGCGATGTGCGAGCAAAATTTACCGACGCCGCAAAACTTTTCGGCGCACAGAAAGGTGCGACGTCTGCACAAATTGAATTTCTCACTTCTCGACTTCACGCCTTAGTTCAAACGTATAAGGACGAATTCGGAGTTGATGTCTCAGAAATTGAAGGTGCTGGAGCTGCTGGAGGGCTCGCTGGAGGACTCGCCGCGCTCGGTGCAAAACTCATTCCTGGGTTCGACATTGTTGCTGATGAAGTAGGACTTCACGAACACATCAACAACTGCGACTTGATCATTACCGGCGAAGGATTTCTTGATGAAGAGAGCTTCAACGGCAAAGTCGTTGGTGGCGTTCAACAACTAGCGAAAAAGGCTGGAAAACGAGTTGCAGTTATTTGCGGAGATGCTCAACCCGAACAGCGATCCCGAATTGAAGCGATCAGTTTGGTGGAGTCGTACGGCCAACATGCAGCAATGGAACAAACTTTGACGTGTATCGAAAAAGCTGCTCGCGAAATACTCGCGAAGTACTAATTAACCAGCTGCTGCAGGCAATGGTTTGCCAGCAATATCAGTGCCCAACAAGATTAAGACACTGGCTTCACCAATATTCCCGGTTTCGGTAGGAACAGGTGTTGGCATTGGTGCAGTTGCAACTCCACCAAGGGTTGTTGCAACAAGTGCTGCCGCGCCTTCGCTTCCAGGGTTGTAGTACACCATGGTTACTGTCTGCTTTGGTGTAGCAGCATCAGTGTTGATTGCTGGTTGAACGATAAACCCGCGACCTTGAAGCTGGGTGGTGAGGTCGCCTGCGCTTCCCGACACCTTTGAAGCATTAGCGATTTGTACTTTGAATGCCGTAAGAGGAACAGTCGTTTCCGTAACTACTGCATCAACGAGAGTCGTTTCGGTGACAACAGTGTCGCTCGTAACAGAAGCAACTGTCGCATCTGAACTTGATGAACCACTTCCACCGATATCCCGCAAAATGAGAAAGCCGAGCAATACGGCAACTGCTGCCACAACGATTGACATCGTTGAATTGAGGCTGGATCCGTTGGAACCTGGTCCACGGCGGGGGCGACGTGCGTTTTGACTCATACATTTACCGTACCCGTCTTGGGCATACCGATTGAGTCATGGTCGGTATTTCAGAGCCGGGTGTGGGAATTGAACCCACGACCTACCGCTTACAAGGCGGTTGCTCTGCCCCTGAGCTAACCCGGCGTATTCATTGAGCGCCTCAATGCTACGGGCGTTTGGCTATTTCGTTGTGCGTGCCCTCACAACTTCATATGTGGCTAATGCCGCAGCTGCCGACACATTCAGCGACGACAAAGCCCCCAACATCGGGATGCTGACCAATAGATCACAGCGTTCGCGAACCAATCGAGACAAACCCGGACCTTCAGCCCCAAGCACTAAACACACGGGCTCACTTGCAAGGGATCCCATTTCGAAAATGTTCTTGTCGGCGGCATCGTGCAAACCAATGATCCACACACCTGCATCCTTCAGCTGCTTCAGCGCCGTTGGTAGTCCACCAACAATGCACATGGGAACGTATTCGGCGGCACCTGCCGCAGACTTTGCTGCCGTTGGTGTGATGTGTACAGCGCGGTGTCGTGGAAGCACAACAGCATCGACACCAGCCCCGTCGCACGAACGCAAGATTGCACCAAGGTTGCCTGGGTCGGTAACGCCATCGATAGCAACAAAGAAAGGTTTGCGCGATGGTGATGCATTTTTCAAAATGTCGCCAATTTCCACTTCAGGAATTCCTGCTGCAGTAGCGATAATGCCTTGTGGGGCTTCGCTTCGTGCTTCGCGTTCAATGTCTTTGCGCGGAACATAGCGAACGGGAACGCGTTGATCATTTGCCAACTCGATGATGTCATCAATGATGTCGTTTTTATCTAGATCATTTGAAATCAAAATTTCGTACGCTTTACGCTTACGAGCAATCAGCAGCTCACGAACTGCTTGGCGACCTTCTACTTGTGACCCACCAAGGCTGTGCTTGTCTGGTCGTGGCGCACGTGGACCGTCATGGTCACGCGGAGCTGGTTTTCCTCCGCGATGTTTTTTCGTTCCTCGTGGTGCGCCGCGAGATGGTCCGCGACCACCGCCTGTGCTTCGTGGTTTCATGCCTGAGTCCTTTCAATGACTGCAACTGCCCAGCAGGCAATTCCTTCTTCTCGACCCAATGCGCCAAGTCCTTCCGCGCGCCGACCCTTTACGGTGATCGTTGCGCCAGCTGCTGCAGACAACAGCTTCTGCATCGTTTCGCGATGCGGAGCAATCTTTGGCTTCTCACACACAATGCTGCAATCAACATTGCCAATTTCATAACCGGCTTCACGAACTAACTGAGCAACATGTGCGAGTAGTTCGAGAGAGTTTGCGCCAGCCCACTGTGGATCGGTGTCTGGAAAATGCATTCCGATATCACCAAGTGCTGCAGCGCCAAGCAATGCATCGGCTGCTGCATGTGCAATGACATCTGCGTCGCTGTGCCCCGCAAGTGGTTTCTCGCCTGGAAATTTCACACCACCCAGTACCAACACGCGATCGCTCGAACCTTCAACGAAACGATGAATATCAAAACCCTGTCCTACACGTGTACGTATTGCCATGATGTACTCCTATGCCTCAGTACGCGCCATTGCACGTGCCCATTCAAGATCTTCCGGCGCAGTGAGTTTGCGATTCATTACTTCACCAGCGACAACGACGACTTGTTTTCCCATCGCCTCTACCAGTGTCGCATCATCTGTGCCTTCTGGTGATGATGCATGCGCCGAACGCAGCACAGATGCGCGAAAGGCCTGTGGTGTTTGCACGGCAACAAGCGAAGACCGATCAGGAGTCGCGACAACAATATTTTGCGAATTCACTTGCTTAATGGTGTCCGTCACTGGCAATGCAGGAATTGCACCTTCTGCGCCGGCATGTACCTGCATGATGACTTCGCGATACAAGTGTGCGCTTGCAAAAGGTCGAGCAGCGTCGTGCACACAAATAATTGTGGCTTCTGCCGGAACGGCTGCAAGACCACAGCGGACTGATTCACTTCGTGTTTCGCCACCAGCAACGCCACCTTCGCGTTCTGCATCGGCGGCCGGAAGAACAACCACTACTCCTGTGCTGCAACTGCCGGCTGTTTCTACCGACCAATCCAAAACTCGGCGGTCGCCAAGCATTGAAAACTGTTTTGGGCCACCAAACCGAGCCCCAGAGCCTGCGGCAACCACAATTGTCCAAACATTTTCATTCGGCACGGTTGTCACGTTCATTTAGGGTAGTACCGTCATAGTTCGCATGACACACGAAGAAATTCTTGCAAAAACATCGTTTTTTGCAGACACCCCAACAAGTGCACTTTCGCTGATTTGCGCTCAAGCAAAGACGCAAAACCTTCAGCGTGGCGATGTCTTATTCAATGAAGGGGATGCCCCTGATGCGTTGTTCGTCGTGCTCAGTGGACGCATTGCCATTGCCATTGGCAACAAGCCGCTCGACAGCCGCGAGAGCATGCTTGCCCTTATGGAGTCGGGAGACTTGTTTGGCGAGCTCGGCATGCTCGACGAAGGTCCTCGTAGCGCAATGGCACGTGCCATTGAACAAAGCTCGGTCTTGCGCATTCCTTATGCACCAGTACGCGAACAAATGCAAGCTAACCCAACCATGTTGTGGGGAGTCATTAAATTGCTCGCCACTCGGTTACGCACGATGGACGAAGTACTCGCTGACAGCGTGTTCCTCGATGTCACTGGCCGAACAGCAAAACGTTTGCTCGAACTATCGAGTGGAAGCAACGAGTTCGTACTACCAGTAACTCAAGAAGAACTTGCTGGCATGGTTGGCGCTTCACGTGAGCGCGTGAACAAAGCAATCGCTAGCTTCATTCGACTTGGTTGGTTGGAACAACACGATCGTCGCTACAAAATTTTGATGCGCGACCGAATGGAAATTCGCGCCAGTTAATTACTCTGCAAGCAGCCATTCATGGGTGCGAGCAAATGCATCGGCAGCATCTTCGGCCCGATGCGCAGGACGTGTTGCATCGTGTGCGAAGCCGTGCACTGCGTGCGGATATTCACACACGGTTACTCCGCTTTCAAATAGTTCAGTTACTTGTTCGGGTGGTGTGTACGGGTCTTGTGCACCAATAATTGCCAACACACGTTCTGGAAATCCGGCGTACAAATATTCCATCGGGTCACCTTGCGTTGTGCTCTGCCAACCTTCAGGAACGTGAATCATCCCGTAGAAACTTGAGATCTTTACAAAGCGATTACTTCGTGCTGCTTTAAAGCAATACATGCCGCCCATGCAAAATCCGATGAGGCCAACACGATCGACTCCGAGTGAATCGGCAGCTTCGGTGAGATCGCGCAAGTGAACATTGTCGTCAAGCTTGGCCATTTCGGCGAAGCGTTCACTGATATCAGGAGACAACTCTTTGCCTGGAAATGGCTCAACAGCAATCACAGCCATCTGCCATTCGTTTGCTAATCGCGAAACGAGGTCAGCAAACAATGGACGAAGTCCAAAAATGTCTGGAGCAATGACCAGGCCCATCTTTGGATTTACTACCGATGTGTCGATTTCGGCTGGGGTTCCTGACGGCAAAGTAATGCGCACCACCCAATACTGACAGGGTTTTTACCGCGCGGTGAGACTTTCGGTGAGTCTGCCAGTGAGAACCACAGTGACCGACATTCCAGATGATCCTGTGCATGACCACAACACGACCAACACCACAACGTCCATCACTCACCCATCCTGCGGGTTCTGCCCCGCTGGTTCGAAAGCTCGTCACGGAATGGGGAACCATCGCCGCTCAGCCTCGAACGCTGCGAACCATCAATCGATGGGACCTTCCTGGTGGTCCAATTGATCATCTTGATGAAGTGCTTCTTCGCGCCGGATACGGATTAGACACCAGTTATGAAAATTGCGATGCATTTCTGTTTGCGTTGGTGAAGCGAGCTGCTCACGATGAACTGGCGGCGCGAATTGTGTTGCAGCGAATACTTCCTCCACTCATCGCTATTGCAGGCCGCCGCGGCCACATCGTGAATGGCGGATTCAACGCTGCATTTAACGAAATCCTCGGCCAGGCATGGATCTTGATTCGCCAATACCCAGTAGATCGTCGACCAGCAAAAATTGCATCCAATCTTGTTCGCGACACCGAATACTTTGCATTCGTTCGTAATGCACGTCTGAAGCGCCTAGAAGTTGAGAGTTGGGCCGACGACGCAGATGAGAAGTTTGTTTCCAACGATGAAGAAACCATTGAACCAAATGTTGAACTTGCGCAGATCCTTCACGATGCAGTGAAGCGTGGCATCCGTACTGCCCCATTGCAATTACTTATGCGATTAAGCAGTGGTGAAACGCTTGAAGACATCGCTGAAGAGGCCGGGGTTTGCGTGCGCACCGTACGCACTTGGAGGCGCAAAGCAATTACCGAGTTGCGTGAACGAACGCAGTGTGCGGCGTAAGTTTCGCCGTGCGTAATCGCAGCGAATTGCTCACTACAAACACACTAGAAAACGCCATCGCCAAACCTGCCCACATGGGGTTCATGTACCCGAGTGCAGCAAGTGGAATGGCTGCTGCGTTATAAATAAACGCCCAAAACACGTTTGCGCTAATCGTTCGCAAGGTTGCACGCGACAAAAGAATGGCGTCTGCAACTAAGCGCAAGTCACCGCTCACAATGGTGAGGTCACTTGCATTCATGGCAACATCGGTGCCCGTTCCCATTGCAATACCAACGTCAGACTGCGCAAGAGCAGCAGCGTCATTTACGCCGTCGCCAACCATGGCAACCGCATACCCACGCTCCTGCAAGTCGGCAACGACACGCACTTTTTCGGCAGGAAGAACACCAGCAATTACGTGCTGTTCGTCGGTATCAATGCCCACCTGCTCAGCAACGGCAACAGCAGTCGCTCGATTGTCTCCTGTTAGCAACACTGGCCTTAGGCCGAGCTTGCGCAAATCGGCAATGGCTTCCGCGCTGTGCTGTTTGGGCTGATCGGCGATAACGCACACACCCTTTGCTGAGCCGTCATAGGCAACAAGCACTGCAGTGTTTCCAGAATTGCGTGCAGCGTGCAGGGCATCCTTCATTTCTTTCGACACGATGGTGAGCTGCTTTTCAAACAACGGCTCACCACCCACCATCACGCGCTTGCCGTCAACGACACCAACAGTTCCCATTCCCGCAATTGATTCAAAGTGACCAACACCTGCAAGGATTCCCAGTTCTGTGCGTGCTGCATTGGCAATGGCTTTTGCCACTGGGTGTTCACTTGCGTGCTCTAAGGCACCAGCAAAACCAAGCACCTCTGCACGCGTTACGCCAGTTGCGCACACCACATCAATCAGTTGCATCACGCCAGTTGTCACTGTTCCTGTTTTGTCAAACACCACCGTGTCGATACGACGCGTGCTCTGCAACACGTCTACGCCTTTAATCACAATTCCCATTTGTGCTGCGCGCCCGCTGCCAACCATCAATGCCGTCGGTGTTGCAAGGCCAAGCGCACATGGGCAGGCAATAATCAGCACTGCAACAGCAGCAGTAAATGAATCTGCAATGCGACTGACATTGTCACCAAGCACATACCAGCCGATAAAGGTGAGTATTGAAATTGCGATCACTGTTGGCACAAATACGCTGCTCACTCTGTCGGCCAAGCGCTGTACCGGTGCTTTTGTGGATTGCGCATCACGCACGAGTTTGGTCATTTGCGCAAACGTTGAATCTGCACCAACTCGGCGCGCTTTCACAATGATCCTGCCCGACAAGTTCACCGTTGTTCCCGTTACTTTGCTGCCTTTTGCAACATCAACAGGAACACTTTCGCCTGTGAGCATTGATGCATCAATAGTTGATTCACCGTCTTGCACAATTCCGTCTGCTGCGATGATTTCGCCTGGACGCACCACAATCAAATCGCCCACTTTGATGAGCGCAGCCTCAATCACCACTTCTTCCCCATCGCGCAACACCGTTGCATTGCGTGCACCAAGTGCAAGAAGCGCACGAAG